>QMUP01000037.1 GCA_003660635.1 Candidatus Wolframiiraptor sp. | reverse complement strand
GGGCGATGGGTAAGACTTTCTGGATGGGTAGATGGGACGGCCCATTCATAATACATGGAATAACCTTCAACAAGAAGGACATCGACATCTGGGGAGGATTCTGGGACATAGGGGAGATGACAGCAGAACTCATCTTAAACGGAAAGCGATACGTATTCAAAGGAAGCTTCCTATTCGATAGGGCGAGCCACCTAACATACTACTACGACTCCGCTAAGGAAGGTGGGGCTGGAGCCCCGTTAGAGTTCTCATGCTTCTACCTCTGCCAGGACGAGTTCTGCCTAGCCGTTGCCCACACGGACAACCCGTCTCCATTTGTTCCACCGGCGAATCCGCAGCATCAAGCTAGGCTGAACCTGTTCGAGGAGAATCGTTCATATCCACTAAGCGAGTTTACACTCTGGGATGATGGAAGGATTCAACCGAAAACCTTCTATCTTGTGGGAAGATTCGATGGGGGAGAGATAAGGATCGTGGGTAAGCCGATAAACTATTGGCCTAATCGATGGGGAGTTTCCAGAGGGACTTGGTGGAATCCGGAAGCCTATAGGACTTGGGGCAGGGCAACGATCCACTGGACCGGGAACATAACCATAAACGGGAGGATGATTGAGGTCGACGCATATGGTATAGGAGAGTTCACGAGATATAATGAGCGCTTAACCGGATAAAAATTCCTTTATTGGGGGGATGTCGAGTTTACGGGGCTTGGCTTTCCTCCTAAATCCTCTATACTCTCTCAGAAGCTTCCCTCCGCAGCCCATATAGAAGCTTAAGGCGACCCTGTCGCTTTCATTCACCTTTGTTAGGGCTCTTAAAACCCTGACGACGAACATCCTCCTGAATCCCAAGTCTAGGAATACCTTCCCTCGCGGAGCGGAGTATCGCGGCTCCCACCCTCATCCTCTGAAACTCCTTAACCACATGAACCCCGAAATCTATGTTTCCTGTGTGAGGATTTAGGTAGGCCGATCCGATGGGCTCCCCTCTCAGGTAGGCGATCAGGATGAGATGATGCTTGAAGCTCGGAGGGATGAAGAAGCCCCAGCTTCTAAGCTGAATCTTTCTAAGCTTGCTCAGATCAGATCTCGAGGCAGGCTTTATCTCGACATCAGGATTTCCCTGTTTCGGGATCTCCTCTTTGAGGTCCCACGTTATTAGAACTGAGCGGGCATAGGGGCTGAAGCCGCATTCCTCGAGAGATTTCCAAGACTCCGGCTTCCATTCCGAGATCCCGAAATCCTTTAGCCCATATCTTGAGAACGTTTTCTCAGCTCTTGAGAAGAGGTTTTGCAAGTAATTCTTCTCCCATCTGGAGAGAAATATGTCTTGGATCTCCCCCCTCTCCCTAAGCCCCCTCCAGGCTCCATGGCCATGGAAGGCGATCTTCACCCTCAGCAGCCTTAAAGCCCCTATAAGTCCGCCGGATCTCTTCAGGCCGAGATACCCTAGGCTCCTCCACTCCGAGCACCAGAAGGTCTTTAGAATGCTCATTCGACGCATCCAGCTAAGATATTCTTTAAAGTTGGTGAGCAGGGGGTCCTTGAAGCTCTTCGCGAAGTCTTCAAACGTCTTCGCCGAGATCCTGATGGATTGCATGAATCTTACATGATAGGTCAATTAGCTAATTAAAGGTTATTAGCGGCTCGGTCAAATGCCTTTACTTCATCGCATCAGCATAACTCTGATTCGTCATCGCCGCCTCTTTCTAAGCTTAACCGGTTTATAGGCTTTATTTTCTAAGACTGAAACTTGTAGCCACCTTTCTTGACTCCGATGGGGATCACATATAATGGTTCTCCGATTCCGCCTATGATCTTCTTCACCCATTCATCATAGAAAGCTCCTATAACAACGCATGCAAGTCCAAGGCTTACACACTGTAAGTATACATTTTGGCCAACGTGTCCCACCTCCATGTGGACATATCTCCTCCCCCGATCACCATACCTCCTCGTGGTCCGCTCATATACCGCGTTTATCACGAGGTTTACGGCCGCCTCTCCGACCCACTCTTGATCAAGTGAGGCCTTCATCAACTCCACGCTATAATCCCCTTCTTTCACTAATTCAAGTTCATGGCCCTTTGGGAGATAATGGTAGATTCCAGCTTCAAGATCCCTCACACCCCCGTCCTTAACGACTACATATACCTCCAAGGGATAGGTGGCGCCGGCCGAAGGCGCTGTTCTAAAACCATATGTCGGGAGAGTTATTCCCTGGGCAGCCCAGAGGAGTTGAGACAGTTGCTCTAGGGTGATGGGCTTCCTCTCATATTCCCTTATGCTCCTCCTCAATAGGAGTGTCTCCTCTACTGAGACATCGCTTTTATATCTCGGCTTAGGAAGCTTTATGGTTCCCATGGTTGACGTAGTAACCTTCTTTTCCCCCTGATTAAGCTTAGCCCCACTGAATAATGCTAGGAATACTGATAGACATGCGGCCGCCGCGGAGGCCAGTCCGATAAATAGAAACCGCCTCCTCTTTAACGGCATTTAATCTCTACATCTAGATGTCTACCTTGGAGTTCTATAAGTCTTGTAAGCCATTTTGTTGATTCTGGGCTTGAAAAGGGGGAATAGTTTAAGGATGCTGTTCAAGTTATCTTGGCGAAGGACATGGAGGTCATCGAGGAAGGAGACAAGGTCTTATTTATCACGTCTAAGGGGAAAAAATATCTACTTGAAATTAGGAGGGGGAAGCGATTTCACAGTAGCGAGGGCTATATAGATCTAGATCAAGTCATCGGAATGCCCTATGGCTCTAGAATTAAAACCAACACGGGCTCAACGTGGGTGGCCGCCCGCCCACTAATCCTCGACCGCGTGCTAAACTTCCCCAGAATAACGCAAATAGTATACCCAAAAGACCTTGGATACATAGTATTAATGAGCGGTGTCAGATGCGGAAGCAGGGTGGTTGAAGGTGGAACCGGGGCAGCGGTCCTAACAACGATCCTCGCATATTATGTCGCCCCCACCGGAAAAGTGTACAGCTACGACGTTGAGGAAGGTCATCTTAAAAATGCCGAAAAACGGTTAGAAAAAGTGGGATTAAGAGAGTTCGTCGAATTGAAGCATGGAGACTTGACTAAACAAATAGAGGAAAGAGATGTTGACGCCGTAATCTTAGATATACCGACTCCATGGCTCGCGGTCGCAAACGCGAAACAGGCGTTAAAAGACGGCGGGATACTCGTCTCGATAAGTCCCACAATTGAGCAGGTGATCGAGACCGTGGAAGCGCTGAGAGCAGAGGGTTTCGCAGATATAACGACTGTTGAAATTTTGTTGAGGACTTTACGGGTCAAAAGGGGGATGACGCGGCCTGAACACTTGATGCACGCACATACGGCGTATATAACGACGGCGAGGAAAGCCTATAAAGAAGGAGAATTATCGTGACAATTACCCTTAAAGCGAGGAAGTTAACTGGTGAATGCAAGATGAAGCGGTTGAACGAAATAATAATGATCGCCATACTAATACTCGCCGCCTGTACCCCGGTAATTTACGCAAATCTAGTGAAGCTTTCGGACTGGATATACGGACTAACAATCGCCTGGATAATCCTCGCCGCGGTGTATATCTCGTTCATAACATTAAAATGGAAATAGTGTTATGCAGATAAAAACAGAAGTTAACCCCGTTCTCCTTTTAACCTTCTAACTAGATCTGCAATTGCTGTTGCCGCTTCTTCAGCGTGTTGATAAGGATATTTTTGCGGTTCGAGGTATTTCAAATGCAGGAAATAGCAGCATACGTGGTTCGCGGCTGCTATGGCGAGTTCCTTTCCAACGGTTTGATGTTCTTGGACCTCTTCTGCTTCCTCTATCTCTCGGACCCTCCTTTGTCCGGTCTCGGCCTTTAAATCCTTCATCCTCCTTTGTAAGATGTCCTCAGGTCTAAACTCTAGTACAACTATTGCGTCGGGTTCTAAGGCTTCAACAACTTTAGATGGGAGACCTGGATAGTATCCGAATGGCGTCTTAATGGCGGCGTGAGTATCTATTATCAGATCTCCTTCGAGTTTGGCTATCTCTTTTGCGGCTTTTTCTTGGAGAGCTTTGTAATCGGTTGGCTTAATTTTCCTCCTCATCTCATCTCTGTCGGAGATGCCTAAGGATTTCCTTGCCTCCTCAAACATATAGTCACCAAAATTTACCACTTTTAACGTAGGAATTTTCTCAACAAGCTTCTTCAATATCGTCGATTTCCCGGCGCCGGGTACAGCTACAACTACTACCCTAACCATAATATTTCTAATCGAGTTCTATGACATAAAGATTAGTTGGGGTTAGAGTTGCATCTGACGCTCTATTTTCTGTTTCGCTGCTTGATATTCTTCTTCGGTCAGCTCTCCAATTCTGTATCTCAGCTCGATCTTATCGAGTTCTTTCTTCAACTTCCTATGAAGCTCCAACAATCCTTTAAGCGATTCAAGAGTTTCATCTAAATCTTCTATTATCATCTCGACATCTTCCTGACTCAGTCCAAGAGATTTACCTCGTTCGGCGATTTCATCTTTAAACTTTCTCAGTTTTTCTTCGTAATCGGGAATGTCTGCCAGTTTGACATTGAAAGCATTATACAACATGTTTAATTTGGGTTTGATCTTTGATAGTTCCCTGTCTATGGCTAGCTTGTCGGTGATGTATTGTCTATCAGATATTTCGCCGACTTCGTGTCTGACCTTTAACTGCTCAAGTCTCGTGGTCAATTCGCTCATTTTCTGTTCAAGCGATCTTATGAGCTCCATACGCTTGGCATTTATCGATTGAATTCTGGAACGATATTCCCTGTAGATCTCGGTGAAAACTTCAGCTGCGGCCTCTCCGTTTAGGAAAAGTTCAATTAACTTATGTCTCCAATTATAGAAATTGGCTAATTGTTCTACTATCCTCCGCTCTTCCGATATTTCTTGAGGTGGAATTTTCTCCATAATCTCCTCCACGTCTTCACCTTTGTGCTCATTAATTGGTTCTGAACTTTCTTTCACCTCTCTTACCTCCCCCAAATCTATAGGTTTACCACAAAACTTACAGAATGGCGCCTTGTTTGTTTCTCTGCCACAATGCGGGCAGATTATTTTCTCCTCCCACATCGCTGAGCCGTTAACTAGAGTTCATTCTCTCTATAATAAGAATTTCCCGTTTCTTTTGTTTCCTAACTCTCGTGAAGTACTTTCGGGGTCTCAGAGTAATACTCCGAGGTTCGCGCAGCCGACGCCGACAAACTATTAAATATATGTCCCGCTAAGCATTTTCTTAATAGAGGGGTTGGGAGAGAATTGGGGTCTAACGAACTTTCACTGGCGCCAATTCACAGGTTAATTAAGAAAGCAGGCGCAGCTAGAGCCAGCGAGGATGCAGCAGAAGAGCTCAGGAGAATCTTGGAAGAGCTCGGAACCGCGATCGCCAAAGAAGCATTAAGCTTGGCTCAATATGCTGGTAGGAGGACCGTTAGGAGGGAGGATATAGAGCGGGCGGCCAGAACCCTCCTACGAGGCTACTATTCTTCACAGTAACGGGGAAAGAGTGCCGACTGCCGTACAATATGAAGATCATTTACTAAGGTTTATATTTGGCTCAATGGATGATGATTTCGGTCTAATTATAAGGGTAGTCGAGAGGAGGTGTTAAGAAAAATGGCTGGTCGAGTCCCACAAGCCGGTCAACCGGTATTGATCCTTAAGGAGGGAACTTCTAGAACGAGGGGTAGAACTGCTCAAAGAAACAACATCGCGGCTGCGAAGATAATCGCTGAGATGGTGAAGACGACGCTTGGACCAAAGGGAATGGATAAGATTTTAGTGGACAGTATAGGTGACGTCATCGTAACAAATGATGGTGCAACCATTCTAGACAAGATGGACGTCGAGCATCCAGCGGCTAAAATGTTAATCGAGGTCGCAAAAGCACAAGACACAAGCGTCGGAGATGGAACGACGACGGTCGTGATTCTAACGGGAGAACTCCTCAAACGCGCGGAAGATCTGATAGAGCAGAAGATCCATCCGAGCACAGTCATAACTGGATACAGGAGGGCGCTCGATATAGCACTACAAACCTTGAGTAAGATAGCTAAACCAATTAAACTCGATGATAAGGCAACGCTGAAGAAGATAGTTAACACATCCCTCGGGAGTAAGTCCCTCGGATTCGCGACGGATCACATAGCTGATCTCGCGATAAACGCTGTCCTAAACGTCATCGAGGAGAGAGATGGGAAACCATATGCGGATAAGGATCATATCCAGATAATCAAGAAGGTGGGTAAGAGTCTTCTAGAAAGCGAGTTGATCAACGGCGTTATAATCGATAAAGAAGTGGTCCATCCGGCGATGCCGAAGCGCGTTGTAAACGCCAAGATAGCGCTGATAAATGCCCCATTTGAGATAGAGAAAACCGAGTTTAGCGCCGAGATCCGAATCCGAGATCCGCTTAAGATCAAAGAATTCCTCGATGAGGAAACTACGATCCTGAAAGAGATGGTAGATAAAGTGGTGAAGGTAGGCGCTAACGTCGTGTTCTGCCAGAAAGGAATAGATGATATCGCTCAGTTCTTCCTAGCAAAGGCGGGTATACTCGCCGTTAGGAGGGTTAAATCATCTGATATGGAGAAGCTGGCGAAAGCGACAGGTGGCAGGATCGTCACGAATTTCGAGGACCTAAGTGAGAAAGACTTAGGATCAGCCGGGTTAGTAGAGGAAAAGAAGGTCGGAGAAGACAAAATGGTATTCGTCCGCGAGTGCAAGAACCCGAAAGCCGTCTCCATACTAATCAGAGCCGGACTAGAGAGGCAGCTCGACGAAGCAGAGCGCGCGCTTAATGACGCGATAATGAACTTGATATCGCTAATCCGGGACCTGAAATACGTCCCTGGAGGCGGAGCCACTGAAATGGCGCTAGCAAGCATGATCAGAAAGGAGGCGCCTAAGTACCCGGGAAGGGAGCAGCTTGCAATGATTGCTTTTGCGGAGAGCCTGGAGATGATCCCGAGAACTCTCGCCGAGAACGCCGGATTGGAGCCCGTTGAGATATTGACCGAACTGAGGACGAAGCATGAGAAGGGTGACCACGGATACGGTGTAGAGGTGATCTCAGGTAAAGTCCAGAACATGTTCGACGCCGGTATAATCGAGCCGATCAAGGTTAAGGAGCAGATTCTGAAGAGCGCCTTTGAGGCATCGGCGATGATACTAAGAATTGACGACGTGATCGCCGCCACTAGGAGGACCACCGAGGAGAAACCTCCTAAATCCTGATCTGAGTAAGAACTCCCCCGCTCCCATTTTTTCTTAAAAATCGGCCTCACATTCTTATCATTATTATTAAAATAAATACTTGTAAAGGAAGAGTTAGTACTGGGTCTAGTCATGGTGACCTCCATCGGCGACAGGCTCAGGAAAGCCTTGCACAACCTTGGGTTAACCGATTATGAGATGCGCGTTTATATAACGCTCTTAGAGCGAGGAAACATGACCGCCAACCAGATTAGTGAAGCCGCCGGCGTCCCATACTCCAAGATATACGAAGTCCTCGAGAGCCTAGAAAGTAAGGGTTGGATTGG
>QMUP01000036.1 GCA_003660635.1 Candidatus Wolframiiraptor sp. | reverse complement strand
TCCTCTCCAAGGCCTTGCTCAAGTTCTTCATCCCCAGGATTGTTAGGGAGAGTGGGAGTCCGTAAAACCTCTTGATTATCGAGTCTGAGAGATCCCTGTGAAGTCTGCTCGAAAGGAGTCTCCTCGCGATATAGGAACCCGTGGCGGATGCGAGGTCGAATGCTCCCTCAGCGTTTTCAAGGAGAATCGGATTGGATTTATGAGGCATCGTAGAGGAATGGATCTCCCCCTTCTTTATAGTGAAGACGAGCAATCCTAGAGCGGACATCAACCATAAATCCCTGCAGAAGTTGGAGAGAATGGAGTCGAGTAAGGAAACCCGCATCAGATATTGGGAGACTTTGTCATGTGGTAGGATCTGAGTAGAAGCGGGGACGTATTCGAGATCGAGGGATTCCACGAATTCCCTGCTAAACCTAATCCAGTCAACATCAGGATAAGCGAACTTTAAAGCGGAATGGTCTCCAACCGCTCCACCAAACTTTCCAGGGAATCTGAAGTCGTAGATTTCATCGGCCATCTTCGCCAGCCTATACGCATAATTTGCTAGAAATCTCCCGAAGGTCGTCGGGATGGCTGGAACTCCATGGGTTCTACCGAGCATAATGGTGTCGACGTGTTCAAGTGATAATGCGGCCACTTGCTCCAATAATTTAACCAAGTTAGGTAGTAAGGCTTCCCTATTGAATTTGGCGAGTAACCTCGAATAGGCTAGGTTGGTAACATCTTCTGAGGTTAACCCTATATGCACGTATGGAGCGAGGTCTTCAAGCCCGAGATCCCTGAGCTTCTCCCTGAGATATTTCACGACGGCGGCCACGTCATGGCCGACCTCTGCTTCAATCTCCTTAACTCGTTTGGCATCATCTATCGTAAATTCACTAGGTATTATCGTGAGGGCCTCCTTCCAGTTAAGTGGTAGCTCTGAAATCTTCTCCCTCTCAACTTCCTCGACGAATTTCTTCAGATACGCTATCTCGACGGCGATCCTCTCCCTCATAAGAGCATACTCCGAGAAATAGGCGGATAGTTCCTCAAGTTTAGACCAATACCTACCATCAATCGGGATTATAGTTTCTAGAGGATCCATTACTTCATTACCTCCAATCCGGCTTCAGCTCCAACCGATACCAATTTAATCGGTTTATTGACTAATTTCTCGATCGTCTCGATATATGTCTTTGCTTCATCTGGGAGCGCATCCCAACCCCTTTCAGAAACAGCCTTCCAATCCTCCTTCGTCATCTTTCCCCATCCATCGAGTTCTATGTATGTGGGCTTGGCGTCGCGGAGGAGTTTCACGCTTGGAGGAGCTATTTCAACGGTTTTCCCACGCAAGTCATATTCCGTGCAAATCTTGATCTTGTCTAACCCGCTTAGGACGTCGAGCTTCGTTAAGGCTATCCAGGTCACGTCGCTTATTCGAACTGCATATCTGAGCAACGGCATATCAAGCCATCCAACCCTCCTCGGCCTCCCCGTAGTGGTCCCGAACTCCTGACCTATCTCCCTAATCCTCTCTCCGAGCTCGTTGAATAGCTCCGTGGGAAAGACGCCGGCTCCAACCCTCGTTGAATACGCCTTCATAACCCCGACTACCTCGTCGATCCGCGTCGGCCCTATGCCGCATCCGGTGCAGGCGGCTCCAGCTATCGTATTCGAGGATGTGACGTATGGGTAGGTTCCGTGATCTATGTCTAGGAGGGTTCCCTGAGCTCCCTCGAAGATGACCTTCTTCCCTTCGTCGAGTAAGTTGTTCACAAAGAGCTCCACATCTCCGACATACGGCTTAATCCTGTTCCCATACTCGATCAGCTTATCCGAGTTCTCGATCTCCAAGTCATGGACTTTCTTCAATATCTCCAACTTATCCATGAGCGCGTTCCGGTCTAATAGGTCCTCAATCCTAATACCTGCTCTAAGCGCCTTATCCGAGTAGGTAGGCCCTATCCCCCTCCTGGTGGTGCCGACGGCCCTTCCTCCCCTGAGTTCCTCGATCATCGCGTCGAGCTTCTTATGTATGGGCAGCACGATGTTCGCTGCCCTGCTTATCATGAATTTAGTCTCGAAGCCGAGCGACCTTAACAGATCGAGTTCCTCGAAAACTTCGTCGAGATCAACCACCGTGCCGGACGCTATACATGGCATAGCTCCTGCCGCGGATCCAGCGGGAATCATGTTGAATTTTAACTTCTTACCCGAAACTATTACTGTGTGGCCAGCGTTTGCCCCTCCTTGGAACCTCACGACGCAGTCGGCGTCCCTGCACAGGAGATAGGAGATCTTACCCTTTCCCTCATCTCCCCATTGGAGTCCCGTAATTATCGTGGCGGGCATCTTCACATCATCTCCACGTCGTGTGGAATGCTTTCCCTATAGCCGAAGGAGGTGATCCTTATGAAGGCCGCGTTCCTCTTTAACTCATCTATTGTTCTTGCGCCGAGGTAGCTCATCCCCGATCTGAGACCGGCTACAAGTCTCTTAACTACATCCGATGCAGAGCCCGTATATGGCACGTAGGCTTCAATCCCCTCAGCATAATAAGAGTATTCTGATGCGTCGAGGAATGCCTCCGCCTCGTTTTCACCGAGCCTGAATTCCCTGCCCAACATGGCGTACATGGAAGCCATCCCCCTGTAAATCTTGTATCTCCTACCATTTCTCACGACTATGGTCCCCGGGCTCTCATCGGTTCCAGCCAGCAGTCTTCCAATCATCACGGTGGAGGCGCCCGCAGCAAGCGCTTTCACGACGTCTCCGCTCTCCTTGATCCCGCCATCAGCTATTATCGGAACGCCTATCCTCTCAGCCGCCTCAGCGCACTTCATTATGGCGGTGAGCTGGGGAACCCCGACGCCGGCAACAACCCTGGTAGTACACACCGATCCAGGGCCTATCCCAACCTTAACCGCATCTGCCCCGGCGGCGGCTAGATCTTCCACGCCCTCCGGTGTTGCGACGTTTCCGGCGACTACGTCTACTTGGTCCCCATAGAGTGTCCTAACCTTCCTAATCATGTTTATACACATCTCGCTGTGTCCATGTGCGACGTCGATTACGAGGACATCGGCTCCGGCATCGATTAAGAGCTTCGCCCTCTCCAGTTCTTGTTCTTTCACACCTATCGCCGCGGCTACTAGGAGTCTGCCCTTTTCATCCCTGGAGGCGTTTGGATAGGTTCCGCGCTTGATGAGGTCTATGCTTGTTATTAGTCCTTTGAGCCTTCCCTCATCATCAACGATCGGCAGCTTCTCTATCTTGTTCTCCCTGAAGATCTCCCTCGCCTCCTCGATCGTGATCCCCGGCGACGCCACGATCATCCTATTCCTCGGGGTCATGCAGTCTTTCACAAGCTTCCCGTCGTTGTCCTCGAAGATTACATCCCTCCGCGTGAGTATTCCCAGCAGCCTGTTCCCCGAGTCCACGACGAGTAACCCGCTTATCCCATGCTGGCTCATCAGCTTCTTGGCTTCGGCGATCGTGGCTTCCGGGCTTATCGTCAGCGGTTTCTCGATGACTATGTTCTCGGCCCTCTTCACCTTCGAGACCTCCTCTGCCTGCCTCAGCGGGGACATGAACCTGTGTATTACGCCTATTCCCCCCTCTCTGGCCATAGTGATCGCCATCTTCGACTCGGTTACCGTGTCCATCGCTGCCGAGACTATGGGTATGTTGAGCCAGATCCTCTTCGTGAACCTGCTCCTCGTTATAACCTCTTTCCTAGATCTTATCGAAGACCTCTTCGGCACTAAGAGGACGTCGTCAAAGGAGAGGCCTACATAATCTAGAATCTTCGCCACCGAGTTCCCTCCCCGAAATCTCTTTACCAAAATATATTGTTCACGCCGATTTCCATCAATTAGCTGCGGGTATCGTTGGAACGGGTTCCGCGTTCAGCGATCAGCCTCCAAAGCTCGTCGAGGACGGCCTCCTCAACCCTTTCCTCCGATCCATCGGACCTGACAACGATGTTTCCAAACCTCTTAGACCTGAACTCGCCGATAACGGTCAGGCCCCGGACCCCCTTAACGGCCCTCTCAGCCTCTCTCTTCGGAAGCGCCGCCAACAAGCTCCCAGAGGCTATCAACCTTAATGGATCGCAGCCGAGCGCGTCGCAGATCCTCCGAGTCTCCTCAGCTATTGGCACTCGTTCCTCGTATAATATGAAAGAGCACCGGCTCGCCTCCGCCATCTCATAGGCCCCTCCAATTATCCCGCCTTCCGTTGGATCGTGCATGGCGGAGACGCGGTATTTTCTCGCAAGTTTCAACGCCTCATCCAGCACGCTGATCCGCTCATAGAATCTTCTTGAACGCTCTAAGATCTCATGGGAGAGTTTCGGAATCAGCTCTGACTCGAAATCAGATGCGAGAATCGCGGTTCCCTCGATCGCCGCGGTCTTCGACATTACGAGTAGATCTCCGGGTCTCGCCCCAGAAGAGGTGATCACCTTCTTTGATACGAGTCTTCCCATCATGTGGCCGACGATTATGGGTCTGGAGATGTTAGGCGTGATCTCCGTGTGACCCGTTATTAACGCGATCTTCAGTTTCCTACACGCTTTATGGACTTCATCCATGATCCCCTCTAGTTCACCTAGATGATCCTCTGGAAGCAGTATCGTGAGCGAAAACCACCTCGGCTCAGCCCCCATCACCGCGACGTCATTCGCATTCACGTGGACGGATAGCCAGCCGATTCTAGTTCCAGAGCCAGTTATCGGATCCATCGCCGCGACCACGGTTTTCCCATCGATCCTAATAGCGGCGGCGTCTTCTCCGAAGCGTGGCGGGACTAAGACATCTCTCCTCCTATATCCTAGTCTTTTGAGGACGACTTCTTCCAGTACCCTCTTCTCGATCTTCCCCAGCTTTCTCACCATAATCTTTTCAGCTAGCTTCTCTTCCTCCTCATTTTCAATATTTTCTCAGCTCTCCTCAGGTCCTGGGTGGAGGAGACCCTGAAGAACATGCCGAGTTTTTCATCGAAGATCCTCAAACTGTTGCTCGCGAGATATAACGTCCCCCTAACTTTCTTCACGATGCCGTCCATGTCCTCGTTTGGGAATGAGTCGAAAGCCTCCTTGAAGGGCTTCTTACGATAAGAGGCCATCAAATAAGAGGCCTTCCTAGTCGGAGACCTCGGAAACGCCCCAGAGAACTTCCTCGAACATTCTAGGAGGAATGTCGTGAAGTCCCTCGTTATCAAGGGCGCGTTGCAGGGGAGTATGACGAGTTGATCACCTTCAACCGTGTCAACCGCGAACTCCACAAATTTCCTCACATTACCCTCAAGCTTCCCAGCTTTCTCCGTTCTGGCAAAATACTTCTCGGCAACCTGGTCATAGACCTCTATCCCCGCTCCATTCTCAACCGCGATCACGATCTCATCTACCTCATCTGGAACAGAGTCCAAGACGTATTCTATCATAGGTTTTCCGGCTATCTTCGCCAACCCCATCTCGACATCGCCGATCTTCACCGCCCTGACGTAAACAACGGCCGAAGATCGATCCATATCCAAGGAAACCCGATAAAATTATCGGATACGCCGATATAATCCCTTCCGTCACAATAAACGATTATTACGGGGGAACCCGGCTTATCCAAGGTGAATCCCCATGAATCCAAGTGAAGAGGAGCTGAAAAGGGAGATAACCAGGGTCACGCGGACCCTATATCAAAGGGGCTTGATCAACGCGTTGGAAGGAAACGTCAGCGCCAGGATCCCCGGGAAAGATGAATTCTGGATAACCCCAAGCCAGGTCTTTAAGGGCGATCTCAAGGCCGGCGACCTCATAAAGATGAATCTTCGAGGCGAGGTCCTCGAGGGAGCGCTGAAGCCATCGATCGAGTGGCGGATGCACTCAGCGATCTACATCGCGAGATCCGATGTGAACGCGGTCGTCCACGCCCATAACCCCCTAGTCCTAGCTCTCAGCCTCCTAGGAAGGGAACTAAAGAACACCTTGACCCTGGAGTCAGCCCTACTAGGCAGGGTGGGCCGGGTCGGATTCAAGCTTCCGGGGAGCGGGGAGCTTGCTGAAGCCGTCGCGGAGATGGCCCGAGCCGGCGTAAAGGCGATAGTCCTCGACCGCCACGGCGTCGTAGGATTGGGGGCGACCCTCGTGGAGGCCGAGGCCATAGTCGAATCCCTCGAGTCCCTCGCCCTAATAGAATACATCTGCTACTCGCTTGGAGAGGAGCCGAGGGGGATTCCCGGCGGGGTCCTCGAGAGCCTATGGAAGTTTCTCGACTCCACGTCCAGAAACCGCGGTTAGTCGGGGATCTGACGGAAACTTCTCCTCGTTCCTCTAGCGAAATTACCTCTGTCTTATCCCTCCGGGAAGCCTCGACAAAGCTCTAAATACGAAGAAGAATCGGTGAAGCAGGCGAGTGGTCGTAATGAAGTTTAGATTACCCTTCAGACAGGAAAAGCCGGAGCCTCAGCCGAGGCGGAGGAGCTACGTCCTAAGCCCTAGGATAAATGATATCCTGATCCAGCTCAGGGTCCAGGCCGAGAAGCTGAAGAGGACTTATCAAAGGCTCTTGGCCAGGGATAGGGAACTCTTCGAGGCCTGCGTCGGAGCAGAGCAGGAACTCGATCGGGATAGGGCCACGATCTACGCGAATGAGATAGCCCAGCTAAGGAAGATGAGCCGCACGATCCTGAAGAGCCAGATCTCCCTCGAGAAGGTGATCCTCAGGCTCGAGACGATAAAGGACTTCGGAGACGTCATGAACGTCCTCGGACCAGCCACCAAGATAGTCAAGCAGATCCAGGGCGAGCTCTCGGGGATAGTGCCGGAGGTTGCGCACAACCTAGGCGTGATAGATGAGATGCTGGAGAGCGTCATAGTGGAGGCTGGAAGCTTCACGGGAGCTACGACGACGGTGATGGTCGCCGACAGCGAGGCCAGGAAGATCCTGGAGGAAGCCGCGGAGATAGCTGCCCAGAGGATGAGCAAGCAGTTCCCCGAACTCCCCGAGCGCGTCGACCTCGGAAGCCAGGAAACCTCTAAAGCGCCAACCTCAGATATACCGTAAAATCCACGAACCCCCCAAACTTTTGGATTCGAAATTTTTATGCCATCCATAAAATCAACGCGGAGAAATATCCCTAGATTCTCTCCACGCGGCCGACTCCACCGGCTCCGGCGGCTCGTGGCCAACTCTCCAGAAAACGACTCCCCCCTAGAAGCCGGTATCTCCTAAAAAAGGCGCCGGAATCCGAAAAATTCGCGGCTTCTCGACACCCGCCCGGAAATGCTTAAATCCAGCCACCCTGCTGAATATGATGGCTCGATGAAGACCTCCAGCGCGATGCTGGAGAGTCGGATGCGGGAGGATGACAATCACTATGACCGCGCCCATGGGCTCTATGGACACCGCCCACTGGACGGTGAACTAGGCCCCTGAGCCTGAGGACGCCGGCCGGTGGATGCCTCGGCTCGGGCGCCGAGGAAGGACGTGGCAAGCTGCGAAAAGCCCCGGGTAGCCGCATGCGGGCGTTGATCCGGGGATCTCCTAATGGGATCTCCTGGGGGTCAGGGGGAAACCCCTGGCCCTCGATCCC
>QMUP01000035.1 GCA_003660635.1 Candidatus Wolframiiraptor sp. | reverse complement strand
CGGTGAGATAAGTTTTGCGGGTATTTCAGAGAGAAGTCCATATTAAGACGAGGGGAGAAGGCGATATAGTCGATATAACGGATTTAGTCGAGGGAGTCGTTGAGGAATCGGGGATAAGGGATGGCGTCGCCCACATCTTCGCGATAGGATCAACTGCGGCCATCTCGACGATGGAGTATGAACCGGGGTTAAAGGAAGACCTCCCAAATGCCTTGGAGAGAATAGCCCCAAAAAATGTTGAATATAAACATCATTTGAGGTGGGGAGATTATAATGGCCACAGCCACGTGAGGGCGACCATTCTCGGACCGAGCCTAAGCGTTCCCGTTCGAGGGGGATCACTGGTCTTGGGGACGTGGCAGCAGATAATCTTCATAGAACTCGATGTCAGGTCTAGGAGCAGGAGATTCATGGTAACCGTTATGGGCGAATAAATGCGTCAACGGCTAGAGGCTGCGACGGTTTCTAGGGTCCACCTAACAGCATTTATTATCTCCCTTAGCCGATACTCCTCCCTAAAGTTCTTCACAATTATTTCTTTCACGCGGTCACCATCATAAATTATTTCGTAAGTCAGTTCATGGCCCGGTGGAATTAGGCCGCGGTCAACCCGCTCTAGATCAGATTTATTCATGGCCTCCAACACCTTCCTTACTAAGAATGATTGAAATGGCTTCGCGTCGCGGGTGAGGTTTATACCTGGCTCTATTATGAATCTCAACTCATTAGGCAAGGTGATTATTCTCGCCAAGACCTCGCCAGTCTTCGATCTGAGAACCCTCGCCTTAGCCAATTCTGGCGGTGGGGGTTTCCCGATTCTTTCAACGGGTTTGACCTCTGCGGCTTTTTTGAAGCTCACCTTCGCTAACTCATCGTCGATGAATTTCTTCAATTTCTCAAGCGATGATATTTCGGTTCTTAATTCCTCGAGCCTCCTCTCAATGTATTCCTTCACCGCCGCGAGTTCCTTCGCCCTATCCGATTCCTCGGTCATCTCATGTTACCTCCTGGCCTCCGGGCGGCGTCGGCGTCAACTTCTTCAACTGCCTTCGATACATCTCCAGTATCTCATCCGTCGTCGTAGCGTCTTCAGGAGCTTTATCGAATCGATATCTACCCGTAAATCTCGGGAACCTGATCGCGAGCCCATATCCCTCTTTTATCATACTCCAGGCGGCGCGGTGTATTGGGCTGATCGTTATCTCGTCTCCAATTATTTCTAGGACTATCTTCGGCTCGAACCAGATATCTGCCTCCATCCCTGTTTCAACCCGAGCGTGTCTATGGGGGATCTTGTATGGCTCTAATAGCTCCGGGAGTTTTTGGAGGTCTTCATCGGTAAATCCGCTTCCAACTTTGCAAACGGATTGGAACACGTCTTTCCGCTTATCATACGCGGCCATCAATAATGCGCCATAGGTTCCGCTGCGCTTACCCCTGCCGTGAAAAGCCCCTACCACCACGAGATCGACTGTGTCCATCATCTCGCTCTTATAGCTGCGCTTAAGCTTGATCCACAACCACCCCCTCGCTCCAGCGCGGTAGATCGCCTCTTTTCCAAGGGCTTTTACGACGAGCCCCTCACATCCCTCTTCGATAGCTTCATGGAAGAACTTCTCTATCTCGTTGGGGTCCTCGGTAATTATTGCTTTACTCAGCTTAACTCGTTCCCCCTCCTCGATTATCGATTCAAGAGTCTTTCTTCTGATCTCGAGGGGTTCTAGGGTTAAGTCCTTCCCATCGACATAGAGGGCCTCGAAGAAATAGACGTTAACCGGATATTGTTCAATCGCCTTGTGTATGTCATGCTTCCTCTTCCTATGCATTAATTCTTGAAATGGGAGCATGTCCCCCGTTTCAGGGTCTACGGCGACACATTCGCATTCGAGGATTGCCTCCCCGGCCTTAACGTGTTGTTTCACGAGTTCGACTACATCTGGATACTGCGATGTGATGTTCTCGAGTCTTCTAGAGAAGATTAGGACCTCGTCTCCCCTCTTGTGGATCTGCATCCGCTCTCCATCATACTTGTATTCCGCGATACATTTCCCACCTATCTTCTGGAGGATCTCTTCAGCGGAGGATAACCTCTCGGCGAGCATGGGCCTGATGGGCTTACCTACGGTTATCTTGAATTTCTTTATCCCCTCTAATCCTTCTTGGGCTGCGACCTTGGCGACGTATCCTATATCGGAGCTCAGGTTATACGCCCTTTCGAATAGGTCCCTTGCCTCCTTTCCTCCGCCGAAGACTATTGCCAGGGCATCGAGTATGGTCATGTCCGCGATCCCGAGCCTCATCTTACCTGTGACTATCCTCAGGATGTACTTGGCCTCCTTTGGCTGGGCGGATGCTAGTAATCCGCTGAGAATCTGGACCTTCGTCTCCATCGACCCCTCCCCACTTGCCTTGGCGATCTTCTCTAGGGCTGAATAGACATCCTCAACTGTCAGCTGCTCCATGAAGAGCGTGGCCTGACTCCTTTTCGCGAGCATCCGCTCGCCAACGAGCCCGACATCGCCCAGCTCCTTATACGCTCGATCTATCTCCCGCTCACTCATCCCCGAGGCCAGCTTCACGGCCCTTAAGGCCAGCCTATCGGCGACCCCGAGTTCAAGGCCGATGAACGGTGGATAGATTTCCCCCAACGTTAGGTAGACCACCTTGTCTATTATCTCTGGAGGGGTTTCCTTGAGCAGCTGGACTAGGAGGTTTGTCATTTCAATTCTTCCCGTAATCGCCTCGATCCGCTCGTAGAAGCCGACGAGCTTCGAGAATAGCATCCCAACAAAACAAGGATTCTGATCTAATTAAGGGTTCCCGATTCTGAGAGCCTTCAATTAACTCAGGAGTTATACCCCTAGAACACAGGATGATATCGGCTGGAACTCCTGAAATCGGCTTTTAAAGCACGAGATGCGGGGAAGCGTTTTAAGAGGCTGAGAAGTCACTTCAGCGGATAGATTTGGGGAAGAATGTGATCGTGTATAGGCCGATAGGGGTCATCCATTCGCCATTCAAGAATGTTCGAGGGATTCCGATCCAACCTAGAGCCGCGGAGGGGGTTGAGGGAGTCGTGGAGATATTTCCGGAATATGTTGAGGGATTGAAGGATCTTGAGGGATTCTCTCATATAATCTTGCTTTACCACCTCCACTTAGTCGAGAACTATAGGCTTCTGGTTAAGCCGTATATGGACGACGAACTGAGAGGGGTTTTCGCGACAAGGGCTCCAGCCCGCCCGAATCCTATAGGGATCTCGGTTGTAAGACTTGTAAAGATCGATGGGAATCACGTCTTCGTAAGGAATTTGGACGTAATTGATGGAACCCCGCTGCTCGATATCAAGCCTTATGTGCCGGAGTTTGACGTCTTCGACGTGGAGAGAGTGGGATGGCTTGAGAAGAGAATTCATAAGCTTCGGCGAGCAAGGGATGATGGGAGATTCGTTGAGGGGTTGAAGTGATGAAAGCGTTCAGCGATATATCGAAGATAGGAATACTTATGATCGGGGTTGCCCTCTTGGTGATAGCTGGGATCGCGGTTCACTTCTACCTAACCTTCATACAGCGCATCCCACCTCCATCACCTCCTTCTCCCTTCAACGCTTATTGCCGCCATAACGCGGTGATAATCCACGCAAATCGAGAGATCAGGGATGTCAGGGTGCTAGATAACAGCTCAAACCAAGTATGCTTTTTCGAGAAGATCCCGGCGGGCTCGGAGGAGCTGTGCATGGTCGGGAGCCGCGGGGTTTACGTGGTTCACGCCGGAGATCATAAGGATGTCGTTGAGTGCTGGGAGACGGAGATCATAAGACTTGATTAAAGACTTGAAAACCCCTGTGATGAGGGGGCTGAGAGAGCCGTGAAGATAATTTTCCACGAGGATTATTGTAAGCAATATTCATCTGATCCAGCCGCAGCCCCGGGGAGAATCGAGGCGATACTCAGGGAGCTTAAAGGATACGATTTCGTCGAGCCCCAACCCGCCAGCGAGGACGATATCGAACTCGTTCACAGCCGAGCACATATACGCTATGTTAAGGAGATGCCGGAAATCTATAGAATCGCTCTTTTAGCCGCCGGCGGGGCGATAAAAGCTTCGGAGATAGCGTTAGGCGGCGAGCCCGCCTTCGGATTGATAAGGCCGCCCGGCCATCACGCTAGCCGCGATAGCTGTTGGGGATTCTGCTACTTCAATAACATCGCGGTCTCGATCGAGAGGCTCAGAGTCTTAGGCAGGATCAGGAGGGCTGTTATAGTTGATATAGATCTGCACTATGGCGATGGAACGGCAAACATCTTCGCAGAGACCCCGGAGATAATCTATCATCACGTGGCATTAGGCGATGGGGAATCCTTCTTATCGGATTTAGCCGGCTTCCTAAACTCGATTAAAGAATGCGACATGATAGCCGTCTCGGCTGGATTTGATAGGCATAAGGAGGATTGGGGAGGAATGCTGGAGACAGATGATTATAAGCGGGCTGCTGAATTAATCAGAGAATTCTCGGAGGCAAAATGTACGGGTAGGAGATACGCCGTCCTTGAAGGGGGATATAATCACGAGGTCTTGGGCAGAAACGTGAGAGCCTTTATCGAGGGATTTGGATAGAGCGCCTGTGGTTACACTTAAATTCTCGATTTCATCCTCCCGATTAGGAAGGGTGGCGGATGGCACGCCAAATTATTTAATTCTCCGGGATTGGAAGTCTCAGCATCCAATCCGGTTACACAGGATTATTAACATGTATTGTGAGGTGTTCCTGAAATGGCCTTAAGCGGGAGGTATGATCCGATAAAGGTCGAAGAGGAGATCTCGAAGTGGTGGAGAGAGAATAGGATACTTGAGAAAGTATTCGAGATGAATGAGGGAGGACCGGTCTTCGCTTTTCTCGAGGGACCGCCGACCGCGAATGGGTATATGCACGTCGGCCATGCCCGAGGCAGGATCTACAAAGATATTATTCTGAGATTTCAGGGAATGAATGGACTTCATGTTTGGAGGAGAGGTGGATGGGATTGCCTCGGACTCCCGACAGAACTTGAGGTCGAGAAGAAGCTGGGTCTTCGGACGAAGAAGGATGTTGAGAAGATCGGCATGGAGAGATTCATAGAAGAGGCGCATAAACTAGTCGACTACTATATCTCTCATTGGAGAAAGGTGTCTGAGAGACTCGCGGTCTGGCTTGACTACGATAACGCCTACGAGACTAGGAGGGAAAATTACATAGAACACGTCTGGTGGCTCATAAAACAAGCTCATGAGAGAGGAGACCTCGTGGAAAGCTTCAGGGTGGTCCCCTTCTGCCCCAACTGCGAGACCCCGCTTAGCAGCCATGAAGTCGCTCAAGGATACAAGGAAGTTGAGGATCCATCGATCTACGTGAAGTTTAAGATCGAGGGGTCGGACAACCTCTATGTCGTCATCTGGACCACCACGCCGTGGACCTTGGTCGCGAATGAGGCCGTCGCCGTGCATCCCTATGAGGAATATGTTAAGGTCAAGGTGGGGGATGAGATCTGGATCTTAGCGGGCAAACTAATGGCCCTAGTCCTAGGAGCACTCGACATAATGGATTACCAAGTCTTGGATAGATTCGAGGGATCGGCAATCGTTGGGCTGAAATATAGACACCCATTGCTTGAGAAAGTCCCAGCCCACCTCGAACACAAGCCCCCAGCTCACACCATAATCGCCGCGGAATTCGTCACAATGGAGGAAGGGACGGGATGCGTTCACATAGCCCCCGCCCACGGCCCCGAGGACTTTGAAGTCGGTAAGAAAATAGGATTACCAATCTTTAATCCGGTTGGATCTAATGGTGTCTTCACTAAGGATGGCGGGGAATTCGCCGGAAGACACTTCAAGGAAGTCAGCGACCTCGTGATCAAATATCTTAAGGAGAAAGGCGCACTCATCAAATCCGACAAGATCATACACAATTATCCACACTGCTGGAGATGCGGTTCACCTCTGATATATCTCTCGAGCAAACAGTGGTTCCTGAGTGTGAAGAGGATAAAGAAGTTGATGATCGAGGGAAACAAGAAAGTTTTCTGGAAACCCTCCTGGGCCGGAGAACATAGATTCGGAGATTGGCTGGAGAACGCCGAGGATTGGTGCATAACTAGGACGAAGATCTGGGGAACACCCTTACCGATCTGGAGGTGTGAGAACTGCGGAGAGATCAGGGTCGTATCTAGTAAAAGGGAGCTGGAGGAGGCGGAGGTAAAACCAGAAGAGATCAAGTTGTTAAGGCCTTGGGTTGACCGAGTGATGTTCAAGTGTAAGAAGTGTGGAGGATGGATGAAGCGCGAGCCATTTGTAATGGATACCTGGCTTGATTCGGGGATGGCGCATACCGCGAGCATAGATGGACTGAGAAACAAGGAACTCTTCAGGAAACTGTTCCCCTATGACTTCATCACGGAGGCGATAGACCAGACGCGTGGATGGTTCTATACGCTCCTATTCACGTCAACGCTGCTTTACGGGGAGCCGCCTTACAAGAGCGTCCTAAATCAAGGCCACGTCATGGACGCCGAGGGAAGGAAGATGAGCAAGAGTAAGGGAAACGTGATCTGGGCCGCCGACGTGATAGAGAAATACGGCGCGGATCCACTTAGACTCTACCTAGCGTCGAAGTCGGCTCCCTGGGAAAACATGAACTTTGTCGAATCAGAACTCAACCAAGCCCTCCAAGACCTGAACATCCTCTGGAATGTATTCTCGTTCGCCCTCACCTATTTCGAACTCGATAAATTCGATCCAGAGAGGGTGAGGGTTGAATCCCTTGAGAAACACCTCCGACCCGAAGACCGCTGGATAATCTCGAAGATTAACACCCTGACAGGACACATCACGAGGTGTTTGAGGTCTTTAGATATTCACTCGGCCGCGAGGGCCTTGAGGGACTTCATCGTGGACGACCTGAGCAGACTCTATGTGAGGGCTATCAGAAGGAGGGTCTGGGTTGAGGAAGAGAGCTGGGATAAGCTCGCCGACTACGCCACCCTCTACTACGTCTTAAGGAAGCTCGCCGTCCTGATGAGCCCGATTACACCCTATCTCGCCGAGAAACTCTATCAAAGTCTAAGGCTTAGAGATGACCCTGAGAGCGTTCACCTCTGCAAATGGCCTAGGCGAGAAGACGAGTTCGTCGATGAAGAGCTTGAAGACGAGATGGAGATAGCTAGATCCACAATCTCCGAGGCCATATCGCTGAGACAAAAACATGGAAGAAAACTCAGGTGGCCCATTAAAGCCCTCATACTCTCACCCCGAAACCTAAGGGCGAAAAAGGCCTTGGAAGATCTAAGAGAATTCGTTAAATCCCAAGTGAACGCGCTTGATCTAAAGATACTCGATGTCGGGGCAAAGCCTGATGGAATAAAGATCGTCGTCAAACCGGTCTTTGAAAAACTCGGGCCGAAGCTCGGGAAAGAACTCGGAGAGGTAGTTGAGAGATTGAAAGAACTGGACGGCGAACGGGTCAAATCCTCGATAGAAACCCATGGATCATTCAGACTAATCTTGGGCAGCGGGAAGAGCATAGAACTAACCGAAGATGAGATGACCTTCGAGGAGAAGTTACCTGAAAACCTCAGCGGCCT
>QMUP01000034.1 GCA_003660635.1 Candidatus Wolframiiraptor sp. | reverse complement strand
TCCAATCCCGCGGCATCGCGATTAACTATGAAGAAGGTCAACTGTTTCCTAGGATCTGCATTGATTTCCTCAACACGTGCTAAGACGATGAAATAATCGGCTAGCTTAGCGCATGAAACAAACCTCTTAACTCCCTCAATAATCCATTCACCTCCCAGAGGTCTAGCAACCGTTCTTATCCCAGAAAGATCGCTTCCCGCCGTGGGTTCCGTCGCTGCATGGGCGGCATAACTTCTTCCAGAAGCTATCATAGGGAGATATTCCTTTTTCTGTTTTTGGGATCCGAATATGGTTAATGGCGTGGTGAAGAGGTATGGTACGAGTATCATGAATCCGACGGCGATTGATATTTTACTAATCTCCTCGAGTACAAGGGTCAATGAGAGGAGATCGCTCCCCAATCCTCCAAACTCTCTTGGTATTGTTATGCCGAAGAACCCGAGTTCTCCCACTCTTCTTAATAACCTCTCGGGGATCTCCCCTCTCTCCTCAATCTCCTTCGAGAATTCCTCCACCTCTCCTTCTGCAAATTCTCTAGCCATCCTCAGAAACTTGAGATGCTCCTCCCGGAATTTCAGCTCAAAGTTTCTCAAATCTTCTAAGAGTTTCAGCATGTAAAGTCTCCACGTAAAGCCCTTGATTAGTGTTTTCATAATGCTTTTATCTCGATTAGAGTTCCTTTTTCTGGGATGCTCGAGGTCTTAACAGCGTTCATAGTCACTTTTCTCACCACGCCTCTGGTTATAAAACTCGGGTCCTCTCTCGGAATCTCGGGAATAGACATCCATAAGCCGTGGAAGCCACTCGTGCCGAAGACCGGAGGACTGGCGATAACCCTCGGAGCCGTTATCGGTCTCCTGTTAAACTTCAGCTTGGGAGGCGGGGTCCTTGCTGGGGTCGTCTCTCTTTCGTGTTTGATCGCCGCGGCCATAGGCTTTGTCGAAGACTTTAGAGAGGAGATAAATCCGAAGCTAAAGCCTCTATTACTGGTGCTTTCATCCCTACCAATTCTTTTGGCTGGGACATTTGTCCCGAGACCCGTGATACCCTTTCTAGGTAAAACAAGGCTTTATAGGGTTTACCCGATCATGATCCTCCTGTCCTATCCGATAGTATGTAACGCGGTGAACAGTATAGATGTCTTGAATGGCTCGATGGCCCTAACATCTCTCCCATTCTTCGCAATGAGCATGGTGATCTTTTATCTCAGGGGCAACTACCAGGCGCTAATCTTGTCGGCCATATTCCTCGCATCCCTCCTAGCCTTCATACCCTATAACAAGTATCCCGCAAAGGTTTTTTCAGGAAATTCTGGAAGCCTATTCGTGGGCGCCGCAATCGCATCTATGGCAATCGTAGGGAGGATCGAGATAGCTGCGATAATAGCGCTCCTACCGCAGATAATGAACGAGATGCACATAATATTCTCGCTTGGAGGGATAAAGTCGGCGAAAAAGTTCAAGAGTAGACCACTAAAAATGGAAAATAACCTCCTAACGGCTTCCGAAGAAAGCGATGCCCCCATAACCCTGCTGAGAATGCTCTGCGCCAAGGCTAAGGTGGATGAACGAAGCGCCGTATATGCGATGGCCATAATCTCCCTCTTCACGGCATTTCTCGGTTTAATCACAGACCTCTTATTCATTGAGGGGGCCCTGTGATGGGTCTATGGAAAAATCTCGGAAGCGTGCTCTGCCTCCTAACAATAGTATGGGCGACGTTTCTCGTGGTTAGCTACATTACCGCCGTAACGATATTCTACACTTTAGAATATTCGCAGGCAACGGTTTTCATGAGCGTTCTGAGGGTTCTCATAGGTCTAGCGATAGCGGGAGGCTGGATAGCCATCTGGTATAATCTTACCAAATTCTGGCTTTATAGAATCCTATTGAAGAAAGAGGAAACTTAAGAGCCGCCACGAATCCAGAAACTTTGAGCTGAATTGGGCGCGGACCCTAAAATCGGAGTAGTGGGCGTGGGTTTTTGGGGTAGAAATCATCTCCGAGTGTTAAAGGAATTGGGGCTTCCCGTTGAAGCCATATGTGATGTCAATCGGGAACGCGCAGAATCGCTGGCCAAATACTTTGGCATCAAGAAATTCTATACAGACCTCAGGGAAATGTTAAAGAAAGAAGATCTCCAAGCCGTGACCATCTGCACTCCATCCGTTACTCACGCGGAATGCGCCGTGATGGCCTTGGAATCGGGTTTAGACGTATTCGTGGAGAAACCCCTAGCATCCACGGTTAATGAATGCTTTAAGATAATTGACTCCATGAAGTCTAACAATAAACTGGTCATGACTGGTTTTATCGAGAGATTTAATCCAGCGGTCAATAAGGCAGTTCAACTACTCGAAGCGGGTGAAATAGGGGACGTGATCATGTCTCATGGAAGGCGAATCGGGTGGTGGCCTCAGAGGATTGGGGACGTCGGGGTGATCAAGGATACAGCCATTCACGACATAGACCTCGTGAGGTTCATCTTTAAGCAGGATCCAACCCAAGTTTATGCCAGGGGAGGGAGGCAGAGGCACCATTTAGACGATCATGTCCAGGCAATCTTGACCCTCGAAGACGAATCAAAGGTAGCGTTCATCGAGGCTAATTGGTTAACCCCGAGGAAGAAGAGGGAGATGCAGATTACGGGGAGTGAGGGAGTCTTATCGATAAAATTCCTGACGCAGGAGGTTTCATTAGAAAAAGCGGACGTCGTAATCGAACCCATAATAAAACAGGGCGAACCCCTAAAACTCGAGTTAAAACACTTCATCGAATGCATCAAGAAAAGACAGAAACCCCTAGCTGACGCGATAGACGGATTAAAGGCTGTTGCAATAGCCGAAGCGATGCTCGAGTCAATGGAACGGAATAGGATCGTCGATATAGATCTAAAGAAGTTAATCTAGGATTTGATGGCGGTGTTTTAGATGAGATCTGAGATCAGGCCGATCTATTGGAGGCGCGGCGTCGTCTACATACTAGATCAGAGGCTGCTGCCTCATAAATTGAGGTACTTGCGGCTGAAAACCGCGAGGTCTGTAGCAAAAGCAATAAAGGATATGGCCATCCGAGGGGCGCCGGCCATAGGTGTCGCGGGCGCAATGGGTTTAGCGCTAACGGCGTATCATTCTCGCGCTAAGACCCGTGAGCGATTTCTATCGGAACTTAAGCGAAGCTATGAGTTACTTAAAAACACGAGGCCCACCGCCGTCAACCTATTCTGGGCTCTAGAGAGGGTGATGAGCGTAATAATAATAAAATCGGATGCATCTATCGAGGAGTTAAAGAAGCTGATCTTGGAAGAGGCTTTGAGGATAGCGGAGGAGGATGTGGAGGCGAATAAGAAGATAGGTGAAAACGGGGCGAGATTGATAAACGACGGAGATAGAATCCTAACGCACTGCAACGCCGGAGCCCTCGCAACGGCGGGATATGGAACCGCCCTAGGGGTCATCAGGTCGGCGTTCGCGCAGGGTAAACGTGTTACCGTATATGCCTGTGAAACCAGGCCCAGGCTTCAGGGGGCTAAGCTAACCGTTTGGGAGTTAATGCGTGACGGTATTCCGGTGAAGCTGATAACCGATAATATGGCGGCATTCATGATGCAGCGTGGTTTGATCGACAAGGTGATAGTCGGAGCCGATAGGATTCTCGCCAAAACCGGGCATGTAATAAATAAGATCGGAACCTTTAGCCACGCAATCGCCGCAAAATATCACAACATACCCTTCCTAGTCGCCGCGCCATTTTCCACGATCGACTTCAAGTCAACATTAGAAGAAGTAATCATAGAGGAAAGGGATGAGAGAGAAGTTCTCTACATCGATGGTAAAAGGATCGCCCCACGAAGAGCTAAGGCGTTAAATCCCGCCTTTGATATAACCCCACCTGAACTCGTATCCTATATAATCACCGAAAAAGGGATCTATAGGCCGACGGAGCTTAAAGAATTAGGTTCAGAGCAATAATCAATAACAGCGTGACCAAGCCTACCACTAAAGACTTAATGCCGGATCGAATGATATCCTTCTTAGCGATTTTTCCTAAGAATATTCCAAGCCCAAATAATAGGGCAAATGAAATAATCGTTGATAGATGAAATGCTATTTCTGATGTTAAGAGCTCTATCGCGGCGGCAAAATACGGCGTCAATACCACTAATCCCGCCAACATCGCGGATAACGAGTCCACGATCGCAGATATGATGGCGGCTCTCTCACGCGCCTTAACTATGACCGTTCCATCGAGTTTTACGAGCATGGCCTCTTCTATTTCTTTAATCTTCCTCTCTTGCTCCGCCTTCTCGGTCATGTAGGTTCCGCTGGCCCCGGAGATGCCCATAGCTATTGATGCGCCGATACCTGCGGCTAAGATCTGTTTTACAGCCGCCTGGCCGAGGAGAACTGACCCGAAGATTATTCCCAAGACGGTGATGACTCCGTCAAAGGCGTTCATGACGGCGTATCTCCTCGAATACTCCTCAGCCCTCGAATATCGGAAAATCCCCGAAATCGATTTCCTCAGCCTGCTAAACATCTCTACCTTCACTCCTCGAAAACGACTTCGTCAACGCTGTGGATCGCAGCCCCCATGGTCTTTACACGTTCCTCTATCTCCTCGAAGTCTATATCTTTGCCCTCAACCGTGATCTTCACCGTATCCGTCTCCACGTCCACCTCCATGACGACGCCCGAGACCTTCTTAACTCCCTTAATGCTGGAGAGCTCCCTACAGAAATCGATGAGATCCGGGATATGAGGCTTCAAAATATCTAGAACAAGCCTAGACAATGCGAGGGGGCGTTTAGACACCCTCTTTTCACCGACCTAGAAAAAATGATACATTAACTAAGTTAAAAACATTAACAAGATAATCCCGTTCACCTGGAATTTCCATACCGCAACGGGGATACAGCCTCCTTTCTCAGGGATTCGAGGCCCCCCGCGCCCCTTGACCAAGCACTCCTCGTTAATAAAAGCGATTTTTGCCAAAAAATCCGAAAAAATTTGTAAAAATGTTATATACTAGCGGCTCCCCTATTTTGGCATGAACATCGAGGGTATCGCTCTGAGGTTAGGGCTCTCCAAGGAGACTTTGATCCTGTTGCTCGTCCAGGCGGCTCTAATAGGCCTCGCCATGAGCTTGGGTCTCGGAACCGCCGACAAAACCGGGAGCAAGGTCCCCTTCTAAATACGTCTCCTGAACTGTTTTACCTTCTCTACTATTTTTTCGATTCCTTCCTCGAAGGTGTTAACCCATCCGGTCTGATCTTTATAGAGATTGTAATGAACCGTGAATTTCATAGCGTATTCCATGCTCGGGAAGTACATTCCTCTTATTTCACCCCGATCCGTTAAATACTTCATCGTTCTATAGAACCCAATCGATGGTAAGAGTAACATGGCATAATATTCTTGGTCATCGGAGTTCAGCTCCATATAACTGAAGGGTATATTCAATATGGTTTCTCGTGCTGCATAAGTCGATGGTAATTTCACGATTACTGGGGTAGCTATTAGGTCGGGATTTTCTGGTGGGAACCACATTACGACATAGTTGCGGATGACTTTGATTACTTTTTCATAATGTCTCTTGATCGTCTGCCTGCTTACACCCAGCTTCTTGGCTAAATCGACGTGCTTTACGAACACGTTCTTTTGGAGCTCGGCCAGAATTCTCAAATCTAATTGATTTATCTTAAGCTGTGCCGGGTTACTTTCCGAAGTAGTAATTTTTATTTCTCTTGGCACCTGCTCCCAGTTCTGGATCCATACCCCTTTCCGAAAATCGAAGCATTCAACTCTAAGCGGGATCATTTTCATGAAATTCAACTTCTTTACATCATAGTTTCGGAGCACGCCAGTTTCTAAGAGCTTTTCCAGGAAGAAGTAGAACGATTCTTTAAATTTAGGCGGAACGACGAATAACGCGAGGAACTTTCTTTCTCTCATTAGGAAGGTGTAATAATCCAGGTATAGCAATTCGCCGAATACATCCAGCAATGTGGAAGCGTGGTGTGGTGGGGAATTTACATCCAAGAAGACCAAGTATCTATCTAAGCCGAGCATGTTGTAGTCGACGGATGCCTTAATGACTAAACCTAGTTTCGGGAGCTTCTCGTTCACGATATACCTCACTGTCGAAATAGGGACACCGGTAGCCTCGGATATACGCGTGTAACATGGCCCGAGCTCCATTAAAGCGCTGACGACCTTCGCCGTCGAATCCATAAGTACGGTCTTAAGATCTTAAAGCCACGTATATAAATCTATATTAAGAGCCGAGCAACGTCACGACCCCCCTACAACCCATTCTCAGATCTTCACACGCGAAAATTCTCCTCTTCCGCCGAAAAATCCCAAAAATCTTTTAATTGAGCAATATAGCCTATTTCGACGGCGTATCAGCAGACCTTATGCGGCGGTTCCCTAGCCTGGTAGGGGGCAGGCCTGCTAAGCCTGTGGCCCGATGGGCCGCGCGGGTTCAAATCCCGCCCGCCGCGCTAATTTCTTACTTTTGATGGATGCGGCGTAATTTTTCCTGCAAGGAGTTTTTGGTTTTGAGATGATGTGGGCCCGCCGGGATTTGAACCCGGGACCTTCGGCTCCGAAGGCCGACGCCCTATCCATGCTAGGCTACGGGCCCTCTTTCAATCATGGTTAATCGCGGTCTTATTCTTGATCTTTTCCCTCGCTCAATGATATGTCGGGGTTAATTCCCTTGGGAAATTGCCTTTTCCGTGTAAATCTTGAAATTTCTAGGTATAACTTCGAGATATTTCGAGATGTAAGTCTTATTTGGCAGCTATTGAACTTCGTATGCGAGTTATGGCGAAGAGTTTCAAGAAGACAAAAAACCTCGTCATCGACATGTCATTTG
Source organism: Candidatus Wolframiiraptor sp. (assembly GCA_003660635.1). Taxonomy (GTDB): domain Archaea; phylum Thermoproteota; class Nitrososphaeria_A; order Caldarchaeales; family Wolframiiraptoraceae; genus Wolframiiraptor. The sequence continues at coordinate 795 of QMUP01000034.1, read as the reverse complement.
AAGCGGGAAAAATTGCCGTAGATCTTCTCAGGATATTAAAGTCAAAGTACGATTATCGTGCGCTCTCAACCATTACCGGATTCCCGATCTCAACGCTTACCAGATATATAACTGGAAAAACTGCCCCGAAGGGGGCCAAGGCTGAGAGGCTTCTCAAAAATTTGTTGAGCAATATCAACCTTACGGCGTTAATCGTGAACGAGGTCGGCGACCCCGATGGAGACCCAAATCTCTCAGAGCTCTTATTGAATCCAGACATAATAAAGGTCTTCGGTGCACATGTAATCAACGAGTTTATGGGCATGAAAATCACCTCCATACTGCCCCTAGATATTTTGAGCATACCCTTAGCAACTTATCTCGCTGCGGCCACGTCACGTCCCATGCACATAGTTTCTCCAGAACCAGTAACGGTTGATGGTGATTCTATTCCGATAATTTTCCTCGAGAATGGTCATGGACAGGCCCGGGCTTATTGGTTGGTGATAAAGAACTGTGGAAAGAAGGAGAGCGTACTCACTATAAGTTCTCAAACACCTAATCCATATTTCTTTAATTCACTGGTTGAAACCATGCGGGAGATGGGTATGGAGTTGGGGGGCTTCTTCACCGTCGTGGCAAAAGAGGAAGACCTAAAGAAGATGAAGATTCCACCGGGAGTGAAGCGTTCATATATCATCCTAAGTTAAACATATTCTCTCCAAGTGTGTCCGCATTTTCTGCATCTAAAGAATTGCGTCATGGGTTCATCAGCCGACCTAGTTTGAACGGACCAGTAGTAGGCTTCTCTTGCAC
>QMUP01000033.1 GCA_003660635.1 Candidatus Wolframiiraptor sp. | reverse complement strand
TGATGATTACGAGATAGCCGTCGCCGAATTCACGAACAGGGGGCTTGACACGATTTACTCGAAGCAGTTGCCTCAAGTCGATAAATCGGTTTCATGGGGTGAGGTAGCCTATGAGGAATCTTTTGACGAAGCCGTCGACGCCGTGAAGAGGCGTTTAATCGAAGACAAGAACGCGGTCGTCGCTGTCTTCGGTCCAGAGGTCTTCGTCCAGAGATTCATGAATTATCTTAGAAAGAAGTCGAAGATGGTCTTTGAGAGGGTTAAGGCATCGTGCAGCATCTCGGTTGGAGGCGAAGCCGGAATACGGGAGCTATTGAAGTCCAGAAATGTCCCGGAGTTCATGCGGGAATTGAAGCCCTTTATCGATACAATCGAGGCCGAGAGATTCATAGAGATTATGTCGAAGAATCCGGAGAGGGTCGCGGTAGGGGTTGATGAGGTATTGATCGCCTGGGAGATGGGCGCGGTCGAGAAGGCCCTGATATCCGAGAGCTATCTCTGGAATAACATCGAGGACACGCGGTTAGAGAGGCTTTTAGAAGCGGCGGAGCGGGGAAAACTCGATCTAAGGGTTCTCCTCGATGGACTAGAATCCTCCGAGAAGATTCTGAGACTCGGCGGGGTCGTCGCGATCCTCAGATACCCTGTTCCCCTGAAGGAGATTAGGGAAGCTAAAGTCGGTCGAGGGTAAGCACCTTCACGTTTTCAGCGGGTTTCGAGAGCTCACCTATCCTGACGCCGATTAGATAGACCTCGCCGCTTTTCTCAGCTAGTACGTCAACCAATCTCTGGGTCACTATCCCATCAAAGACCACGTATTTCACGTTATCCCTTAGGGATTGGAGTTCTTGGGCGAGTTCGCTGACCGGCGTCCGCTTCAACTCATTTAGGTTCTCGTCTAAGAGAACGGCCATGAGCTTTCCCTCGACTTCATGCGCATAGTCCCTGAGTTTCTCCGGAAGCGCGACAACCGCTTTTCTTCCCCTCGGGATCTTCAATTGCTTTAGGGCTTCCTCATAGGGAACCGCGTGGTGGAATGCGTCAACGATCTCTTTTCCGGTCAATTGCTCCACCTCTTTTCCATAAGGCGCCCTGGCGACGAGATCTATCTTAACGCCAGCGTTCTTGAGCTCGTTCAGGATCATGTCTCCCCCGCGGTCGCCGTCGAGAAACGCTATTACCTTCTTCTTTTTCGCCGCGAGCGACTTAACCGAATCCGGGATCTTTATCCCCTCAACCGCGATGACGTTTGTGTAACCGTGTTTTAGGAGGTTTATCACGTCAGCCCTCCCCTCGACTATTATCAACTCATCACTCTTCCCGACATCGGGGCCGGCTGGGATTTTCTCCGGTCCAAACTCTATTACCCTGGCCTTTAGGAGCGCTTCCTCGAGTTCCTTCAGGACCTCATCTTCCTCGGGTATCTTACTCTTCTCCCATTGGTATAGGATCGCCCTCGCGCGTTCAATTATCTTCTTCCTCTTCTCGCCTCTCACGTCATGTATCTTCTCGATCTTAACGGCCGCGCTGTATGGCCCAACCCTGTCTACGCTCTCGATCATGGCTGCGATCAAGGCGGTGGAGTACTTGTCTAGGGCGGATGGGACCGTTAGCTTTCCATAGGTCTTGTTTCCTTGGACGTTTACCGAGATCTCGATCCTACCTATTCTCCCGCTCTTCTGGAGTTCCCTCAGGTCGAGTTCGCTGCTGAATAGTCCCTCGGTCTGCCCGAAGACCGCGCCAATTATATCGTTCCGGTCAACTACCCCGTTTACCTCGATCTTGGCTTCAATCAAATATTTTATCGAAGGTGGCCCGATACTCAAATCGTCTTCCTCCCATGAGCATCAACACGTTTACCATGAGTCGATTCATAGCCCTAACGGACGCTATTTAAGTTTGATAGGATAAGCGCGTAGAAAAAAAAGGAGGGAGGAGGTTCCAGGAGGCCGAGACCCCCTTTTAGCCGAGGTCCATGACGGGGTCTATCGAGGGCGGGACCCTCCGCTCCACCTTGAGCATGGAGCCGACGGAGGGCTTTATCTCGACGATGAATACGTCATTCGGCTTAAGCTGCACTTTGTCGAGGCCGCCGTAGATGTTGTCTAAGTGGATGACTATCTTCCAGATCTCGCCGAACTCGAGTAGGCTGTCGCCGTCGCCCTTGACCTCGGTCACGGTCGCCTGGGTCGTGCTCGAGTTATCGGTTCTCAGTAGCCTGTCGATGTGGGTGTATGGGTCGAGGTAGGAGATGGTGAGGGTGTCGTTGCTCATGTCCACGGGCCGCTTCCCGACCGCAGTCTTGACGTAGATCGACACGTTCTTGACGTAGTAGGTGTCTCCGGACAGGCCTCCGCCAGCGATCACCGATCCAGCCGGCTCGATGCTCGACGTGGCCTCTTCCAATCCGGCCTTCAGGACTTCCCCGCTCTTCTGGGTCGAGGCGAATCCGAGGTTCAGCACGGCGAAGGCGAAGGCCGCCGCCACTATCACGAAGGCTATCAGGATTATCGCGGTCTCCAATCCGGTCAGCCCCAGCCTCCGAGTCTTCCGGGTATCCGACCGCCGCATCATCTTCAATATTACTATGATAAGACTTTCTCATAAGTTTTGTCTTATCATAGATGTACTCGAAAACTATTTAAACCCCATAACCCGTCTTATTTTAGGTGTATTCGTGATGGACGAGGATTTTATGAAAGGGTGTGTGGAGAGCGGGTTGTTTGAGGCTTTTTCGGGCGCTACTGAGATGATTTCTCTGCTCTGGGATCTGAGCAAGTATTTCGGGGAAGATGTATGCGGGATCGTGGCCTATTCGGTTGGGAGGGTTCTAGGGGAGAGGCTCTACAGGTTTGTGAAAAAGAGTAGGGTTGAGAACCTCCAATCGGCTAACAAGTTATTGGTACGCTCAGTCAAGGCTCTGAGGCTCGCGAAGGACGCCGCGGTCTTCGCGTCGAGGTCCGAGAAGGGCGACGTCGAGATATTTTTCCGGGTTTCGAGTTCTGCCCGGATATGTGGGAGAAATAGTAGGCCCTTCATCTTCATAATCCGGGGATTCCTCTTCCAGTTCTATTCCATGTTTACCTCCAAGTTCGTCATGATTACCTCGCTGGATCTATCCGACATCTTGAAGGATTGCTACGAATACGTGATCAAGATCTCGGAATCCTCCAAGCCGACTCACAGGCAAGGGGTGAGGGGCGATGGGAGATGAATATGGATCGCTTAGGAAGAAGTTTGAGGAATTGGAGGAGGAGGTTAAGAGGCTCAAGGAGCCGCTTGAGACGACGTTAATGGATGTGAGGGAGCTGATCTCAAATCTGGAGAACCCATTCAACTACGCTACCAGAATCCTCACCGCGGAGGGATTAAAGAAACAAAGCGAAAATGTCGAGAATGGTTTCGAGCAAAAAGCCGAGGAAGGCGACCTAGCTCGCGGTGAAGGCGTTCCCCCCTCGGAGAAACAATTGATGGCCCTGCTCCCCGGGGGCGTTAGAGGTAAATCGCTGGCCACGATCACCTGCGCATATCTCCTCCTAAAACTCTTGGGAAAAGAACACGCCGTGGGCTTTCTTAGCTCACGTGCCGCGAGGAAATTCGCGCCGCCCCGGATCCTAGAGTCCCTGACCGATGCAATCGAGTTGATTCTTAGTCTCGATGGGCTGGATAGGTTTAACGTTGCCAGGGTCGGGAAGCCGGATGAGGAGTTCACGGTCGCCGCCGCCTATCTCCTGAACCTCCTATCATCTGGAGCCGATGAGAAGTTCTTCATCATACTCATACTCCTCCTGAAGATCTTGGATCAAAAATTTGGAAAAGAATCAGCGGGGTGTATGCGGCATGCCGATTAGCTCCATTTTATCCGAGTCTATTCTCGGGATCGCGGCCATAATAATCGCGGCGGCGCTCGCGGGGACATATATCGCTAACCTCAATCAGATGATGGACCTCCAGAGGGCTCAATTGACGTGGATTAAAGATGAATCATATCATAGGTGTAAGATCCTTTTGGTTTATGCGAGGAACGACTCGAACCTAGTCAAACTATGGGTGAAGAACACGGGGATGCGCGCCCTTCCTCCCTCCCTCATCGAGAAATCCGAGCTGATGATCTTGAGCGAGAACGGGATCCACTACCTGCTCTTCGATGGATCACCCGAGTACTGGAATTACACGTTACTAAACGACCACGATCTAGATGGCAGGTGGGATCCCGGAGAAACAATCCTCCTCACCGCTCACCTCGACTCAACTCTTGGGAGGGGAGACCACGAGGCCTCGTTCATCCTCTACAACGGCGTCGAGTGCTCATCCCAGTTCTCGACTTAGGGGAGGTGTTCGCGGTGTCGAGCCTCGGATCCCTCGCCGCCTCCGCATTCTTCGCCGCGATCGCCCTAATCTCAATAGGATTCCTAATGGGCATGATCTCGCTGGGATGCGGCGTCATCCGCGATAGCCTGGCCACGGCCTTGGAGAATCTGGAACTTTCTCGCGGCGTCCTCGATGTCGAGAATCTGACGGTCTTATCGGATAACAGAAGCGTTGAGGCCAGGATTCTCAACTGCGGCGCAGATCCGATAAGGGTCGGCGAATTCGATAAAATGGACGTGATCTTGGTTTACAGGTCTTCAGCTGGCTTCGTCAAGGCCATTTGGCTCCCCTATAATCCCGACATGGACCTCAGCTACGGCTGGCGTCCCCTCAACATAACCTACGAAGGATCAGAGGAACTCCTCAACCCCGTTTCCCCAGACATGTCGAGCGGGCTCTGGGATCCGGGTGAGTGCCTCGCGATAAGGGCATGGGTCGCGGATGAGATACGCGGAGCGGTTAAGCTAATCGTCGCGGCTCCAAGCGGGGTGAGTTCTCCGTGAGCAGGGAGGGCGGTCTCCTAAAATCCTTGAACAGCGAATTGGATCGGAAGATAGGGGAGATAAGGACCCCGTTTCTATGCGTGATCGAGGGGCCGAATGACAGCGGGAAGAGCGTCCTGGCCCAGCAGTACACCTACGGCGCGTTGAACCTGGGCTACAAGGTCCTCTACATCACGACCGAGACCGGGGTCAAGAGGCTCATAAGGGGAATGGAGCAGATCTCACTCGACGTCAAGTACTTCTTCCTAACCGGGAAGCTGATGATCTTCGAACTCCACGTCAAGAGCCTTAGATGGAACCGCGAACTCTCATCCAGATTCCTGGACCTGCTCCTGAAGACGATAAGGAAGCGGTTTGAACGCGACATCTACGTAGTCGACTCGTTGACCTATCTCGTCACCCACGCCGAGGAGCGGGATATACTGAACTTCTTCACGGAGGTGAGGAACGTGGTCGACGACGAGGGCAAGTCGATCATCATAACCATTCACCCCTACGCGTTTAACCAGGATCTCTTGATCAGGATGAGGTCGATATGCGACGTCCACTTCACCCTAACGATAAAGGAGATCGGCGAGAGGATCGTGAAGATACTCCAGGTCCCGAAGCTCAAGGGGGCGGTTAAGCCCTCCTCGATAACCCTCAGCTTCGACGTCGACCCGGCCTTCGGGATAAAGGTTCTCCCATTCTCCCAGGCGAGGGCGTGAGGAGATGAGCTTCCTAATCGAGGAATTCGAGCCCGGGCTGAGGAACGCGTTCGCGCAGAACCCGCATCTACTGAGATACCTAGATGAGTGGATTAGATCTGGGAGGGAGCCCCCGCGGTATATGGAGCAGCTCTCACGCGACCTCAGATATGAGAAGAGGATAAACATCCTCTACCCGGTCGGAGACCCCATCTTCATCCACGTCTATTCCCGAGGCCCCGGCCTAAGGCCCATGTACGTCGTGGTCCAGCCCGCGAGCGGGATAAGGCTTGGAAGGCTTCCCGAGATCGTCGACGAATTGCTGATAGACCTGATAGACGAGTCCACCGAGTTCAGGAGCCCGGAGGAACACGAGGAGATCCTGAAGGCGCTTTTGCGGGAGGTCGTCGAGGTCAGGCCCGGGATGCCGCCCGGCGAATACGTCGTCGTGGACAAGAGGTCGGGGAGGATTGCGGTGGGCTATGAGACCTACAAGGCCTTGGAATACAACCTGGTGATGGAGAAGGTTAGGCTTGGGGTGATCGAGCCCTTCATCAGGGATCCATACATCGAGGATGTGAGCTGCGACGGCTTGGGGCCTATCTTCGTCGAGCACAAGATCTTCGGGAGCTGCGAATCGAACATTAGATTCGACTCCGAGGACGAGCTCAACGAGTTCGTCAGGAGGCTGTCCGAGCGATCGGGTAGACCCGTGACCTTCAGGAACCCGATAGTCGACGCCTCCCTCCCAGATGGATCCAGGATAAACATAGTCTATGGATCGGAGATAAGCATGAGGGGGAGCAACTTCACGATCAGGAAGTTCACCGACAAGCCGCTCAGCATAACTCAGCTCATAAAATTCGGGACAATAGACCCCATGATCGCCGCCTATCTCTGGATCCTCCTAGAATACAACATGAGCATCTGGTTCTGCGGCGAGGTCGCGAGCGGGAAGACAACCCTCCTGAGAGCCGTCTGCACCTTCATCAACCCACACTACAAGATCATCAGCATAGAGGACACGCCCGAGATAATAGTGCCGCACGAGAACTGGGTCAGGGAGGTGACTAGGGAGAGCGAGGAGGCGGCGGCGATAGACCTATTCGACCTACTCAAGGCGGCGCTCAGGCAGAGGCCGAACTACATAATCGTCGGCGAGATCCGAGGGCGGGAGGCCAGCGTGGCATTCCAGGCCATGCAGACGGGGACCCCGGTCCTCTCCACCTTCCACGCCGGGAGCGTTGAGAAGCTGATTCAGAGGTTGACGGGCTCGCCGATCGAGATTCCGAAGACCTACATGGATGTCCTGAACTGCGTCGTCATCCAGAGCGCGGTTAGGGTTCCGAGGACGGGGACCTTTGAGAGGAGGGTTCTCAGCGTTAACGAGATAGTGGGATACGATCCACTAGAAGGAAGGTTCAGCTATATCGAGCTATTCACCTGGCAGCCTAGAGAAGACCTCCACGAGTTCAGGGGCGAGGGAAGCAGCCACCTCCTCGAGAACAGGGTAGCGGTCATGAAGGGGATAAGCAGGGGAGAGCTGAGGAAGATCTACCGCGAACTCGAACTCCGGGCAAGCTTCCTGTCAAGGCTCGTCGATCTCGGGGTATTCGACTACTTCGAGGTCTGGAGGGTGATAAACCAGGCATACGTCATCGGCGTCGAGCGGATTATGGATCTCGTCGAGTCAGGTGAGAGACCTTGGGAATCTCTCTGAAAAACAGGTTTGATTTTCTCCTAAGAAGAAATGGCCTCGGAGATCTTCGACAAATAATAATATTGTATTTCTACGCGCTCTCAACGGCATCTCCTAATCCACGCGACGTCGTGAAGATGGCGTCGTCATCCGCCCTCGCCCTCGGAGAACTATCAAACTTCTTCGGTAAGGTATCGAACGCCGTTGAGAGATGGAATTACGGCTTGCATCAGGCCATAGGATATGTTTCCAAGAAGATCCGCGACAAAGAGGTATTCACCTTCCTCAAGAGGTTCGCGGACTCCCTCACCTTGAACATGGATCTACGGGACTTCACGAGGATAGAGTTCGAGAAGATGATGACCAATCTGGTGGACGAGTTTGAGAGGAGGCTGGAGCGGGCGAAGAAGCTCATAGACGCCTATTCCGCGATCCTGACCTCGAGCAC
>QMUP01000032.1 GCA_003660635.1 Candidatus Wolframiiraptor sp. | reverse complement strand
CCTCTTCTCTCGTAGATCGCTTGCTGGGAACATATCCGAGATCTTCAACAGGCTCCAGTAGCCTAACTTTCAGAAATCTTTCGAGCTTCCTCGCTAGGGAGAGCGGGGGCTTAAATTCACCCGACTCTATCTTCTTTATCACAGTTAATTTCTCGTTGAGCTGCTTTGCGAGATCTTCTTGGGTTAATCCCATTTTTACCCGCGCGGTTCTAACGATTTCCCCAAAATTCTCGACTAAATCCAGATCCTCTCCGGGAAGAATTCCTCTAGTTCTCTTATGCCGATTCATCCCCACAATCTCTGGGATATCTCGAATATTAAGTCTTAGATGGGGGAGAATATCTCAATACCAGGCTTTCTCGCGGGATCCCTAAGACCTCCGCGATAATTGGGCATTTCGCGACGAGTATGAAGAATGTATCCGGCTCGTCTAGAAAGAGTTCGAGATTTCCCTGACCCTTGAAAATCACTAAATCATGCTCTTTAATCCAATCACTTACTTCACGGCTTCTCGGGTATGGAGCACGTTTCCGCCCGCTTCCAATCGGTTTAATTACTACGCTTGGTAGCTTATTCAATCCGACTTCTTGGACATCGGCGATGGTGGCGTCGTTTAAGAGGGGTTCCTCTTTTGGGACGAGGGTTATTTCCCTAAAGCGACTGCCCCTAAACTCTAGCATCGTTTCTATGAGGAGCTTATCGAAGACTATCTCTCCGGCGTTATCTAGAAAATACAGCAGTTTTTCAGCCCCTTTAACGCGTTTCTCAAATTCATCAAAATCCTTTATCGCGAACTCCAACCTTTCAGCCTTTACAATCACCGAATCTAAATCGACTTCTGAGTAGACACCAAAGTCTATCGAGTTGCCGGCGGCCGCGAGTTTAGCTGCCGTTTCTAATGGATTTTTCGAATTCGAGATGAGCTTTTTCATCTTCGGGTAGAGTTCTAGGGCATCTCTATTGCTCTCCTTTTTGACCTCAGAGTAGGGGTCTCGTATCCCCGTGACTTTAAAGACAGCTTCTTGGATCGTAAACGCGAGTTCAAATGGGGATTCGTTCCAACTAATATGGGCAAGTCTTTGGGTCATAATTTGAACCACTTGTTTATGTTGTTCTGGGTCGCTGGATGCACGCCTAGCCATTCGTAGTGCACTGGAGAGAGTGCATGGAATGCAGTCGGGCCTGATTTTCAGCATCTCCTCGAATCGCCCCTGCTCCAAGAATATTAATATTCTCGGCACCTTAGATTAATAAGGAGGAATTGCCGGAAACTCGCTGAGATGGGAGACCCGAAGAAACCTAGGAAACAGTACGTGACGCCGAAGCATCCGTGGAAGGCCGATAGGCTAGCTGCGGAGCTCCAGCTCTTAGGAGAATACGGGTTAAGGAACAAACGAGAGCTTTGGAGGGCGGAAACTATCCTTAGGAAGATCAGGGCACACGCTAGGGCTCTTTTCGGTTTAACGGGTGAAAAACGGGCTGAGGAAGAGCGGGCCCTGATAAATAAGCTTTATCGAATGGGGCTTACCGATGAAAACGCGACCGCCGATGACGTCCTAAAGCTCACGGTTAGAGATATACTGGAACGAAGACTCCAGACGATGGTTTATAGACTTGGATTCGCGAAAACAATCTACCAGGCAAGGCAGTTCATCGTCCACGGCCACGTATACGTAGGTGATAAAAAAGTCAGATCGCCCAGCTATCACGTTATGAGAGGCGAGGAAAAAATGATCCGAGTCACCCTGCCCATAGCGGCGCCTACCTCTCCGTCAGGTGAATCAAAGGAAAGTGGAGAAGCCTCTTCCTAAGATCTAAGTATATAGATGAGGTGGGGGAGTTCGGGGATAAATTCCTCTAAAGCGGTTTCAACGGCCTGTGGAGAACCGGGAACGCACATGACCGCCTTATCGTTTATCGTCCCCATCATGGCCCTGCTTAAGAAGGCAGCTACACCTATCCTCTGAAAGCTTATCCACCTGAATATCTCACCGAACCCATTTAACTCCTTGTCGAGAAGCGGCTTAATCGCTTCTATCGTCACATCTTTCTTCGAAACACCAGTACCGCCTATGAAGACTAATACGTCGAGATCGACATCCTTCAGCAGCTCGAATAATTTCAGCCTTATCATATTCAGGTCATCATCAACGAGATCTCTGACCTTGACTACGTGGCCCGCCTCTTTAATAATTTCCACGGCCCTTTCCTGCGATTCATCACGATATTTTTCTCCTCTAATTTTCGCCGAATACCTCGAGCTACTTACGGTTATCAAGGCAAATCTAAGGGTTTTTGGGGCATGTCTCCGGTGCTCCTCCTTTGAGGACTTCATGGCTCCTCCTTCCTCTTCTCAATCACCTTAATCCCTGTTATCACGGTTTCCGGATACTGGCCTAATTCATCCTTTTCGTAAGGCTTAACAACATCCCAGATATTTAGCAGAGCTATCGAAACCGCCGTTAACGCCTCCATCTCGACACCGGTCTTCTCGGTCGCCTTAACCCGTGCAACAACTTCTACTCCATCGTCCTTTATCATGGCATCGATCAGCACATGGTCGAGCTTTAGCGGGTGACATAATGGAAGGAGAAATGGCGTGAGCTTCGCGGCATTTATGCCCGCGATCCTAGCAACTTGCAATGGATCCCCTTTCTCGATCTCACCACCTCTAATCTTCTTAATCGTTTCGGGTTTGAGTTTAATGAATCCCCTGGCTACGGCTTCTCTCCTTACAACGTTCTTCTCAGAAACGTCAACTTGCCGTATCTCCAAGAGCCAATCCTCCGCCGTAATGGACGCGTCGAAAGATTAATCGTTTTCCCTTTAATGGCCTGTAGTAGGGAGGAAGATTAAATTACCGCGGTGAAAAACTTTTACAAGATTATGAAGATTCTATGGGCTCCGTGGAGGATGGCCTACATAAAGAAATTCTCCGAGAAAAATGAGGGCTGCTTCTTATGCAGGGCGGCGAAGGAAAATGACGACAAAAATAATCTCGTCGTCTTCAGGGGGAAGGCCTGCTTCGTCATCCTTAATCGATATCCCTATAATAATGGCCATCTCATGATCGCCCCTTATAGGCACATCGGCAGCATATCTGATCTAGATGACGATGAGTCGAGAGAGATAATGAAGCTCCTAAAACTCTCAATCAAAGCTTTGAAGGAAGAATATAAGCCAGATGGATTTAATATCGGCCTGAATCTAGGCAAGGTCGCCGGGGCTGGAGTTGAAGATCACCTTCATTTTCATGTAGTCCCGCGCTGGGCTGGAGACACCAATTTTATGCCCGTTATCTCTGATACAAAAGTGATTCCTGAGGCATTGGAAGAGAGCTGGAGAAGAATTAGAGAGCGATTTATCCACCTGACTGCTTGAGTATCCTTCTGCAGACCTCATCATAATATTTCGATGAAGGATTTGCCAAGAGGCTCACCCTACTGGGATAATCTTCCGCTAGATATTCATATCCAAGTTCAGAAGAGAGCTTTTGAGCGAAGATCCTTATCTCGTCAAGCGTGGGCATATTCTCCTTCCTAAGCCTTTTCTGAGACTCTCCGACGTGCATGTACCCCTTACACTCAACGAAATCCGGATTTGCTAATTTAATCAACTCAGCATATTTTTCTGGATCCTGCATCGTGTAGTCCTTGATCATTATCAGCCTTATCACCTTCCTCGACCCTTGGAATTCATTCATCATCCTTAAACTCTCTAGGAGCCTATTCCAACTATCTGGGATCAGGGGTCTGCATATCCGGCGGTGGAGCTCCTCATTGTGCCCATAGACGCTTATGTAGAGGTTAGTGGGCATAGCATCTTCTTCCACTAATTTTTTCAGGGCAGCCGGGTTCATCCCATTTGTAACAAGAAATGTGGTCATCCCCCTACGCCTGGCCAGCTTGATGAGATCCCCTAGATACGGATACATAGTCGGCTCGCCGTCGAGCGATATCGCCATGTGCTTCGGCTCCATCGCTTCCTCAAATAACCGCCTGTCAACCCGGGGGTTGCCCTTAAAGCCGGAGAGTAGTTGCCGCTGCTCTTTTATCAAGCCGTCCAAGATCTCCTCGGGTGGATCCCAATCCCCGGAATAAGCCTCAACCCTATTGATTGTATGATGTCTCCAGCAAAAGATGCACATCAGGTTGCAGTACTGGAGGGAGGGGGTCATCTGGAGGCATCTATGACTCCGGATACCATACCACCCTTTATAGCAGTTTTTACCCCCTCTGAGAACGGATTTCGTCCAATGACATATCTTGACCGCTGAATGTCTCCCCACAATCCTATAACCGGCCTTCCTAAGTTTCGCCATCTCCTTGACTTCAAGCCTCGAAGCCCTGCTCGCGACGGCGCCCGTAGGCAACCCCTCCAACAGGTTATCTGCGGACAGCCTATAAAATTAAGATTAATCTGAATCCAACTTGAGAGGCGTGGAAAATCAGTATCTAATCGAGTTTTGGAATAAATGCTAAGTTGCCGGTATATGCGGCGTAGAGCGTCGGCTCCATTAGCCGTTCTATATCCCCGGCATCGGGGTCCATCGGTATAGGCATATTCTGGAGCTTCATTTTCAGCTGTGGATCTTTCGCGGCGGCGATCATTCGCCGAATATGTTTCTCAGTCACGCCGGCTTCCCTCAACGTCGTTGGAAATCCTATCTTCTTTTCAAAAGCTATCATTGCTTTTGCCACGGCCTCGGCCAACGCTCTTCCTCCGAGCGATTCTATATCCTCCTGAAGATAGTCATTTTCCTTGAAGATCACCGCAACTTTTCTTAGTTGATCTTGGATGGCTGGAGCAAACAACACCGTGTAGTAGGGGTTTAAAATGGCGCAGGCCCTACCGTGTGGTAGTACGTCAACTAGTGAAAAACTCCCGAGGTGACCAGCATTGGTTCCGCCGATCATTATAGAGTATCCGCCTAGATCCGTCCCCAAGCCCAAGGCATATCTAGCTTCACGGTCTTCGGGATTCTCGAGCGCTTTTGGAAGATTTTCTACGATGAGCTTTATACCCAAGTAAGCTACTTCGCCGACCTTCTCATAGAAATTCTTTCCAGAGGCGCCCATCCAGACTTCCCAACAGTGGGAAATCCCATCAAGCGCGCCGTCTTTAGTCAGTTCAGGAGGCGCCGTCACGGTTACATCATATTGAAAAATCGCTTTAGGAGGAATAATCGCGTTATCTACTATGAGTTTTTTCTGGAAACTTATCATATCAGTCACATTCGAATATTTTGTTAGATGTGATGCCGATCCACTCGCGGTCTGAATCGCCAGAAGCGGTATCTGTTCTCGTGAAATCTCAGAAACTTTCCCGACGCCGAAATAATCCTCTAAAATCCCCCCACGTGAGCTTAATACCATCGCTGCTTTAGCGCCGTCCAGGCAACTTCCCCCACCTACAGCTAAAACGAAATCCCAACTCAGCTTCAAGAGTTGGTAAGCAATTCTGTACACATCTTCTTTGGGAGTATTAGGCCTTGCGCCGTCAATTACACCAGCCACTTTAATATCTGCTCTCTCTAATTCTTGAATAATCCTTTTTAGGAGACCCGTTTTCTTCGCCGTGAGACCACTTATTATCGCGACCCGCTTCCCCAAGTTAGACGAGAATTCCGCAAGCTTGCTTAGTGCATCATCGCCAAAGGCATAGTTCCCCCCTTTAAACTCCTTCAGCAATTCTTCGGCTCTAAGAAAATCTGTCTCAGACATGCTCGAATCATGTAGCTCGGCGGACATTATAAGATTTTTGAAAAGATCACTTTATCCTTCCAAGGATTTTGTAAAGCTTCCTTTCAGCCTTCACGAGATCACTCTCTTTGTAAATCCTTGATAGCCTATTCAATACGATTGATCCTGAAGCATTTTCTTGGGAAAACTCCCTCGCGAACCGCCCAGACCAGATATCCTCCGCTTCTTTCTCGGCTATGTCCTTTATTAGTCGAAGGTATCTCTGAATTCTCGTTAACTGACCATACTGGCTTGTCTTAGAATGATATTTCAATTGCTCGATTAAACCCTCCTCCGCCATGGCTTTAGCTCCCTCGGCCAGCTCTCCCGACGCGTAGAGTTCTAGGATCGCGGCCTCAGGAGATACCCTGTATTTCTTCGTCATTACTTCGAAGGAGGCGATCATGGCCGCTATTAATAACGGGATATGAACGTGCTCGCTGAGTAAATCTAGCAGCGTTTCCTCATCAAAAGAAGATTTCAACGCGACGCCTCCAGGTCGCCCTATAGCCCCGATCCCCTTCGCAAGAGCTTTGGCGTATTCCCACGCCTTGCCGGAGACATCTTGCGCGACTCCGAGCAGAACCGGATAACCCTTTTTCTGTTTATGTAGGTCCAATATACCCCATGCGAACATCCTTGGGGCGACCATTATCACGTCGGTATTTTGTGGAGGCGTGATCAAGCCGTATGTTACGTTGTATCCTGATGCGAAATCCAAGATGAAATGGGCTTTCTTCTTTATCTCGGATTCCATTTTCTCATGATATACTTCGGGAGCGACTTCATCGGGGAGTAGCAACAAAGCCATATCAGCAAGCCTTGTGGCCTCTTCAATGTCATAAACCTGAAAACCATCTTCTACGGCCCTTTCCCAATACTCGTCCTTGATATTCCCCACGATGACGTTCAATCCATTTTCTCTCAAAATCATCGCCTGAACTCTTCCCTGATTCCCATAACCTATGACAGCGATTCTCTTCTCTCTGATTAGATCTAAATCTCCATCAAAAAAGAAAATATTCTCTTTTTGGGTCATTTCGTCAGAAAACCTCATTACAGCAGGATATATTTGTTATCTCTTTAATGAAAGAATCTCTTCAAGCAGAGAATTCGTCGACGCAACTATTATCCCTAGACGGGTATTCTCCGTTAACAGTATATCACCTTTCCCACCCAATACACGATATTCGCCTCCAGCCCATTTTACAAGAACCGCAGAAGCGCAAAAGTCCATGACCTTTAGGTCGCGTGAAGCGCATACAAAGGCGTCGGCTTTACCCTCAAGGATATAAGCTATCTCTAAGCTGGCGGCGGCGAAAAACCTAGCGTGCCTGGCCTTCGTTATTATCGCCGTACACCAATCCCTGGGATTAAAGCCGTCCTCTTCTTCCTTTTTTAGGTTTGAAAGGTCTGCGAATACTAATGCGTCTTTCAAAGAAATCTGCTTACTCATTGATGGTGGACTACTGTTGACTGTTACGCCGCTTTCTTCGTCTCCTAAATATATCTTCCCCGTTTGATGATTTATTACTCCAGCGGCTATTACATCATCCATCTTAGGAGATTTCGCCACAGCTATTGATGAGGCGTAAAACGGTAACCCGCGAGAGGCATTTGTAGATCCATCGACTGGATCTATTAGAACGTAGAATTCTGGGTCCTCACAAGGGACTTCTCCCACTTCCTCAGAGACTATGTATGCCCTATTTAATCGATTTTTGATGGACTTTATTATCGCCTTCTCGGTTAAGATGTCAAATTGCCGAGAATAATCTCCAAACCCGCCTCTTCCCTCAATCTTTGTAAGTCCCTTCGAGAGAGCATCTTGTAGAACATGATGCGCCTCAAGCAATGCGTCTCGGATGATCTCCCTCAACATCCTCTGAAACTCCGTAAAACTTCTTCAAATATGCTTCTAAGGTGATGGCATCTCAGTTCTGAGAGATTTAAAACGCCTTCTTCACGATTTCCTCGAGTTCATGTGCGGT
>QMUP01000031.1 GCA_003660635.1 Candidatus Wolframiiraptor sp. | reverse complement strand
CCCTTACATCATCGGTTCCGGGCTTAAAGGCTAGGCCTAGAACTGCTATAAGCTTACCTCTCAGGTCTCCCACGAGCCTCTCGGCGAGCTCGACTGCATAGTCCACTTGCTCCTCATTAACCTCTATCGACGCCTTGATGAGCTTTAGATCCACGCCAAGCCCCTCAGCGTAGGAAACTATCCCTCGATTGTCCTTTGGGAAGCAGCTTCCACCCCAGCCTAAGCCAGCTCCGAGAAACGCGTCGCAAATCCGTGAATCCATACCTATTCCCTTCATAACGACGGTAACGTCCGCTCCCCTGAGCTTCCCGCACAGCCTCGAGAACATGTTCGCAAAGCTTATCTTCATCGCCAGAAAGGCGTTATTAGCATACTTTATCAGCTCGGCGTTGACCAGGCTGGTCAGGAGTATCGGTGGAAGCTTATCAGAGTAGAAGTCTCGGTAAAGATCTAGGAGAAGCTTCCCAGATCTATCGTCGATGGCCCCGACAACTATCCTATCTGGACTCATGAGCCCCTTAACAGCCCTCCCCTCGCTGAGAAACTCCGGGTTAAAGCATAGACCCATATCCTCTCCAACGCGCTTACCCGACGTTGACTCGAGAGAAGCTCTCACCAATCCATCCGTCGTCCCCGGGGGCACGGTGCTCCTGACAACCACTAAGTGATAATCCTCCTTATCTCTCAAGGCTTCTCCAACCCTTCTACAAGCGTCCTCTACCTGAGATAGGTCGACAGTTCCATCGGGCCTTGAAGGGGTTCCGACGCAGATGAACGTTACATCGCTTCCCAAGACACTCTCTCTAAAGTCGCCTGTAACCTTTAGGAATCCGCTTGAGATCGCTCTCCTCAATAACGGCTCTATTCCCTCCTCATAGATCGGCGGCCTACCCTCGGAGATCAACCGCCTCTTCTCCTCATCAATATCGACGCCATAGACCTTGAAGCCTCTATCCGCGAGGCATGCGGAGAACGTCAACCCGACATAACCCAATCCGATGACCGAGACTCTCCTCAACCCCCTTCAGCTCCTATTGAGATATGGATTGACCGCAAGCTTATAAGAGATCTCCAAAGCCTCCCACAAGCCTCTAGGATTGCCGATATCTAGCCTGATGGACTCCTCGGAGAGCTTAACCGCCATAACCCTCCCACCCTTATCGAGGAGCCTCCCAATCCCATCCGTAAGCTGAACCTCGCCATTCCTCCCGGGAAGGGTCTCCGCCAAGGCTTCGAAGATCTCGGGCTCGAAGATGTAGATGGGTAGGATCGCGAGCCTCGACCAAGGCTTCTCAGGCTTCTCCTCAACCCTCTCAACCCTCCAGACACCATTCTCCACAAGCTCGCCGCCCATAATGCCGCGCCGCTCCGGATCATCGACTTCCCTCACGAGAAGCGTTGCTGAGGCATTCCAATGCTCATGGACTTGAAGAGGCAGTCTAAAGTGCTCGAAACCATTTGAGACAATATACGTGTCGCCTGCGTGAACTATGAAGGTCTCGTCTATCAGCTTCTCAGCCCTCAACACCGCGTCTCCGAAACCCTTTGGCTCGGGCTGCTCCAAGAAGATGACCTCGCTCTCAGAGACCTTCTCATAGAAGGATTCAACCTCATCCGCGTATAGGTCTCTTCTCCTTCCACGGAGAAGCTGCAAAAATCCCACATCTATCGTGAAGTGATCCTCTATCACCTTCTTTCCCCTCCCGACGACGATGAAGAATTCCCGGATGCCCGCGTCGAATAATTGCTCGAAGACCGCTTGGATTATGGGCTTCGGGAATATCTGGCCAGATCGACCTCGGACGAAGATCGGGAGCACCTCCTTCGGTATCCCCTTGGTCGCTGGCAGAAGCCTCGTCCCAAGCCCAGCGGCCGTTATAACAGCCTTCTTAATCCTCGGCATAAGAGCTCCATCTAAATGAGCTGACAAGCCTAATATTATAATCTCCGATGAATGGTTAGGAGCCTGTGATGGAGTCTCCGAGGATATTGATGCTGACGCCGAGGATCTCAGGCGTGGGTGGGATAGCGCAACACGTAAGGCAGCTCGCAAAGAGGCTGAGGAGGAGTGGATATGAGGTTGAGATACTCTCATCCGAGACGATGGGCCTCAAGCTGAGGAAGGGGGTCGCGAACATAGGCTACGCTCTCTCAGCCGCCCTGAAATCCGCTGGTAGAAGATTCGACGTGGTCCATGGCCATAATCTCCCCACAGCGATACCGGTGAAGAACTCGGGGGCGAGGATCAAGATCCTAACCATTCATGGAGTTTATTGGAGGCAGATAAGGCTCCTCTACGGACTCTTCCTCGGAGAGGCTGCAAGGCTGGCCGAGCGGGAGCTCCTAAGAGGGATCGACGCCATAACCGCCGTGACCATGGAGGCCGCGAAGCACTATCGCTCCCTCGGATACGACGTGAGACATATCCCAAACGCGATAGACCTATCCGAGCTCCCGAAGAGCTGTGAAAGGGTATCGGATCCACAGATAACATATCTTGGAAGGCTTTCGAGGGAGAAGGGCGTCGACCTACTCGTCAAGGCAGCGTTAAAGGGGTTGAAGGGCTTGGTCATAGCGGGCGACGGCCCCCTAAGATCGCTGGTCGAGCACGCCGCTCGGAGAAAGCTCCTAAAATTTCTCGGGCCGCTGCCTCGTCGAAGAGCCTTAGAGATACTCGCGGGCTCAGATGTCGCCGTCTTGCCGTCGAGGGAGGAGGGGGTTAGCACCGTCCTGCTTGAGGCGATGGCCCTTAAGATACCGGTCGTGGCGACCAAGGTCGGGGGAACGATAGAGGTCGTCAAAGATGGATATGACGCGGTTCTAATAGATCCGAGGGTGGAAGAGTTGGAGAAGGCGGTGAGAGTTCTCCTAGAGGATCGGAGTCTTGCGAAGAAGCTTATCGAAAACGCCTATCGAAGAGTTGTATCGGCCTTCAACTGGGATATAGTTCAACGACAATATCTTGAGCTATATTACAGGCTCCTAAACCGCTTATGAGAGCGAGTATGCGGAAGCATCTCAGGACTGATTCGAGAGTTGAGGATTAATGATCGTGATGGAAGAGTTTAATCACGGCGATCAGAGAATACTCCACCTAATCCGCGAGGTCTAAAGGAGTTTCCAAGAGATATTCAGTCGCTCATCAGCAATTATATGGTATTGAACCTTCCACAGCACCTGAGAAAATGTTATCCGATTTCTCCAATTTCAAGACTCATTCTCCTAAACTTCACCTACGAGCTCGCATCAGATATTCTTAGATGGAGACGCAATCACTTTATATCCCAGACATCTCCGCTAATACATATTGAGATGAACACAGTTCTTGTAACCGGATGCGCGGGATTCATAGGCTCACATCTCTGCGAGAGGCTCCTAGACGAGGGATACCATGTGGTCGGAGTAGATAACTTCGACGACTATTATGATAGAAGATTCAAGAAGAGAAATCTGAAACCCCTACTCAACAGAAACGGCTTTAGGTTCATCGAGGCTGATATAAGGAATGAGGAAACCATGAAGAAGGTTATGGAGAAGAAGGCCGTGATAATCCACCTAGCTGCAAGACCGGGCGTCAGACCATCCATAAAAATTCCCAAACTCTATTTCGATGTGAATGTGAGGGGAACCCTCATCTTGGCGGAGAAGGCCGTGGAGAAGGATGCCGAGCAATTCATCTTCACATCATCATCCTCAGTATATGGATTAAGTAAAACACCCTTCAAAGAAGATCTTCCAGCCGATAAGCCTCTATCCCCCTACGCCTCCACCAAGAGATGCTGTGAGATCCTTCTCCACACATTCAGCCACGACTTCTCCCTCCCAATAACATGCTTAAGGCTATTCACGGTCTATGGGCCTAGGGTGAGGCCGGATATGGCGATCTACAAGTTCGCCGAGGCCATATGGAAAGGGGAGACGATAACTCTCTATGATGGTGGAAGGTTGAAGAGAGACTACACATACATATCCGACATAGTTGAAGGCATAATCCTAGCCATGAAAAGAAAATTCAGCTACGAGATATTCAACCTCGGATACGGGAGGCCGATCGAGATAAGATACTTGGTAAAGTTGCTCGAGGAAACGCTCGGGAAAAAGGCTAAGATAGTATCTGCCCCGAAGCCTAGAGAAGACATGCCGGAGACACATGCAGATATCTCAAAAGCTAAAAACATGCTCGGATATAATCCGAAGATAGCGATTGAAGAAGGAGTAAAAAGATTCTCGAAATGGTTTACAGAGAATGCTGTGGAAGGGAAGTAGAGGGAATTGAAGAAACCTCTAGTAAGCATAATAATGCCCGTGTATAATGAGGAGGCGTCCATTAAAAAAGCGATAAAGACCGTTATAGATCAAACTTACAAAAAATTTGAACTAATAGTAATCGATGATGGATCAACCGACGGGACTTCGAACATTGTGAAAACTCTACAGAAGCTCGATGAGAGAATAATCTATCTTAGAAACGAGGAGAATCGTGGAACAACCTACTCGCTCAATAGAGGATTACGAAAGGCTTCAGGAGAATATATCGCGAGGATCGATGGCGACGACTGGTACCATCCGAGAAAGCTGGAGCTTCAAGTCAAGTTCTTGGAAGGACGCAATGAATATGGCATCGTTGGAACATTTTACATCTTGGTTGACGAAAGTGGCCGCGCCGTTAAGGTTCGGCTTCCGGTCACACATTCCGAGATCATGAAACGGATGGCCTATAGAAACGCGTTCGCCCATAGCTCAATAATGGTTAGGAGATCTGTGCTCGATATGGTTGGATACTATGATGAAAGATATGAATATGCTCAAGACTATGATCTCTATTTCAGGATACTAGAGGTATCCAAGGGATATAATCTTCCATCGTATCTCCTTTACAGAATGAGGAGGAGGCAAGGAAGAAGAACCTTGACTAAAAGGACGCTAAACAGCATCCTCATACCCCTAAGGCATAGGAGAATTTTGAGAAGAAATGTCATATACTATCCCCTCTTGGCTAGACGCTTACTGACTCTTGGGATAGTGATTATCTTGCCTTAAGCAAATCGGCTAAGATTAAAATATTATCCGGAATCGAGATAAGAGGGAATGACTCATCTAAGTAAGGCCGTGATAACCGCTGCCGGTCTAGGGACTCGGCTACTTCCGAGCAGTAAGGAGATACCTAAGGAGATGTTTCCCATATTCGACTTAGATGAGAGCGGATCGATCTGCGTCAAGCCCGTCATGCATAGGATCTTCGAGAACCTCTACGACATAGGCTTCAAGAACTTCTGCATAATAGTCGGCAGGGGGAAGAGGTCTATAGAGGATCACTTCACCCCAGATCGAGTCTTCTCGATACTCGCCGGAGACAGGGTTAAGCCCAACATGCACAACACCCTTGCGGGATTCTACCAGAAGATCCTCGACTCAAAGATATTCTTCATAAATCAGCCCGAGCCGAAGGGGTTCGGCGACGCCGTTCTAAGGGCCGAGACATTCGTTGGAGATGAACACTTTCTCCTACACGCTGGCGACGACCTAGTCCTGAGTAAGGGTCACAGCCATCTAGTGAGGCTCTTAGACGTCTTTAATAGGTATAGAGGAGATATCACGGTCTTAGCCGAGCGGGTTGAGAAACCATCCCAATATGGGGTTATCGTGGGCGAGCCCGTGAGCGGCGAAAGATACCTGATAAAGGTTAGGGATATAGTCGAGAAGCCCGCGAAACCACCATCAAACATAGCGGTGATAGGGATCTACATACTATCTCCGAGGATATTCGATGCTCTCAAGCATGTTGAGCCTGATGAACGCGGAGAGATTCAATTGACCACAGCCCTTAAGAGATTGCTGGAAGAGCGGGGAGAGGGTTACGCCGTTCTACTTAGGGAGAGTGAGAAGAGGCTCGACGTCGGGAATCCCGCGAACTATTATCGCGCCCTAGTCGAGAGCTACGACTTCTGCATCAAGCGAATTAAGAAAAGCTGAGCTAATAATCGGAGAGAAGTTCTCTATGAACCTCAAGCTCTCTCAAGAACAGCTTCTCGAACGAGAAATTCTCAACGACATATCTCCTAGCCTCTCTACCCAGCCTCTCCCTCAACCCGCGATCCGAGGCCAAGAGTAGTATCTTCTCACGGATGCTCTCCGAATCTAAGCCGCAGAGAACTCCATTAACCCCATCCTCTATGATTTCCCGAATCCCCTCAACATCGCTTCCTATTACTGGGAGGCCGCAGGCCATGGCCTCGAGGAGAGCCTTGGGATGGCCCTCATAGAGAGATGGGAGGATGAATATCTCCGACTTGTTCAACTCCTCGGGGAGCTTCTCATGAGGTATGACCCCCATTAACCGGATATTTTCAAAGCCCTCGATCTCCCGACTAACCTCGGTCTCAAGAGACCCAGATCCGAAGATGTAGAGCTTCACATCTGGAATCGTCTTAACGGCCTTAACTAGGGCCAGAATATTCTTCTGTCGCTCAAGCCTCCCAACGAAGATAATCCTACCCCTCTCCTTCTCCACCTCATCCATGGGCCTAAACAGTCTCGTATCGATCCAGTTCGGGATCACCGCTATCCTTCTGGAATCGATCCCATATCTCCAGACGATATAATTTTTGTCCTCTTTCGTCGTCGTGATCACCTTATCGGCCACCATGTAAGCGAGCTTCTCGAAAAAAGTGGCCAGCAAGTAAAGCCACCTCCTCTCCTTCACGAACTTGCTGAATTGGAAGCCCTGTCTCAGGATGAGTTTGGATCTTAAGAGGAGCTTGAAGATTATCGCAGCCCAAGAGCCCCAGAGCTGCCAAGTCCTAATGATCCCAACATCTCTAAGCTTACGCGCCCACAGGACCGGCCATAATAGGCTATAGACGAGCTTAGGAACCCACCTAGGCTTGGCCATCACCCTCACGTTGGGCGCTAGCATCCTTCGATAACCTCTCACCTCATCTCGATCATCATATCCGAAGACCCAGACCTCATCATAGATCGAAGCAAATCTTCGAATCAACTTTAGGCAATTTGATAGGATTCCCGCCCTCATCCAGACCTTGAACCCAGTTCCATAGCTTAAGACCAGTAGAAGCTTCATCTCCAGCCGGTCTCCACCGTTAGACAGGCAACTATCAATAAACGCGGCCGGCGTTTATGTTTTTAGCGGATCATCCGTGACGAAGCTGATGAAAGGTCCATAACAGATCTCCATCAGGGGGATCGCGATTTAGGAGAAGTGTTTAATTTTAGGCGCGTTAAAGTTCCCACGAGCCGAGGGAAGCGATGGGTGGAGGACTTTGAGTAGGGTTAAGCTGAGGCTCAGCGGAGGGCTCGCCTTCGCGGCAAACCTAGTGGGATACTTGACGGGATTCATCTTCACAGTTCTCATAACTAGGAGGCTGAGCGCTGAGGAGTTCGGAGTATGGGCGCTGATAAGCTCCTTAGTAGTTTACTCGCTGATACCTTACAACCTCATAGGCAGCTGGATCACGAGAGACGCCGCCAGGGGAAAGAAGGTTCTAGACACAGCCCTAGCCCTATGCCTCCTACTCTCCCCAATCTCCATACTAATCTACATCCTATCCGGGATAGGATCCGCCTCGGCGATAAACTACGACGCCGCCACAATACTGCTAGGACTCATGGTCCTCGCACCCTACATCTCCCTAAGCATGGCGAGCGCCATCCAAGGCGGATATATGCCGCAGAGGATAGGGGTTTCGAGGATAATCTTCGAGATATCCAAGGTGTTATTCGCCTTCCTCTTCCTAATCCTCCTTGGGCTGAGGTTGATCGGAGCCCTCCTAAGTCTATCACTGGCATACGCAATTCAAGCGGGG
>QMUP01000030.1 GCA_003660635.1 Candidatus Wolframiiraptor sp. | reverse complement strand
ATTTTGCAAACTGTTCTATCGTCAGCTTATTCCTGATCGCGAGGGCTGCTTCGGCGATTAGTTCGGAAACGTGGGCGCCCACCATCTGACACCCTATAACGGCTCCCGTCTCGGAATCTGCAACAACCCTCACAAATCCGTCTACCTCATCCTCGAGAACAGCTCTTCCGAGGGCCGAGAAGGCGAATTTCCCGACCTTAGGCTTTATTCCCTGTTTTTCCGCTTCGGAGACCGTTAACCCCGCGAAAGCTATTTCGGGATCGGTGAAAATCGCCGACGGGATCCCCACCTCATTCACCTTAACATCCTTTCCGGCTATGTTCTCCGCGGCAATTAGTCCATGGTATGATGCACGGTGGGCTAGGTAAGGCGGCCCAGTTACATCTCCAATCGCGTAGACTCCTTCAACGTTTGTTTCCAGCCTCTCATTCACGCGTATGAATCCCTTAGGGTCGAGTTCGATTCCCAGTTCGTCAACTCCCAGTTCCCTCGCCGCGGCGCGTTTCCCAACGGCAACCATCGCGTATTCGGCTTCTACCTCAAAAGATCCATTCTTCCCCTCTACCTCCGCCTTAACGACCTCTCCGTCGATCTTTGAGCTGACGACCTTAGAGCTCGTGTGAACTTTGATACCCAGCTTCCTCATCCTCCTCTGAACCACGTCGACCAGATCTTTCTCAACCCCCGGCAGGAGCTGATCCATTAACTCAACTATGGTCACCTTCGTCCCCAGCTTGGCGTAGAGTATTCCCAGTTCAAGTCCAGAGACCCCGCCTCCCACTATCAGCATCCTCTTCGGAATCTCCCTTAATTCTAGGGCTTGGCTGGAAGAAAGGATCCTCTTTCCATCTATCGGTATAGCTGGGATCGATATGTGTTCGGAACCCGTGGCGATGATTATGTTGTTGGCTTTGAATTCTTTCTCGGATCCATCCTTGAGTTTCACAACGACCCTCTTCCCAGATTTAAGACGAGCCTCTCCCTCAATCACCTTGACCCCATTTCCCTCCAAGAGGTACCTAACGCCCATACTCAATCTCTTGATGATCCTCTCCCTTCGTGATTGAAGGGCGTCCCAGTCTAGGGTTAAGTTTTCGGCCTTAATCCAAGAGGATTTTCTCGCAGCCCAATAGGCGTTGACTCCGGTGATCAATATTTTCGATGGTATGCATCCCCTGTTAAGGCATTCTCCGCCGAGGGCCTCCTTCTCTATCAGAAGAGTCTTTATTCCCAGTTGTCCAAGCCTTATCCCAGCGACATATCCTCCCGGACCACCACCAATTACTATTGTTTCATACTCTTCCATCGCATAATTCACCGCCATATCTGCTTTAAGGTGAATAAAGAATTTTCACCGGTCGAGCTTTGCGAAATATTCGGCCGCCTTATACGAACTTCTCACGAGCGGACCAGCGGCAACCGAGAGGAATCCCAGCTCTTCTCCGATCTTCTTCAATCTCTCGAATTTCTCGGGATGAACGTATTCCACTACGGGTAGATGTCGTCTCGTAGGCTGCAGGTATTGGCCTAAGGTGAGTATATCAACTCCCACTTTCCTGAGGTCCCTCATCGCCGCCACAACCTCTTCCTCGGTCTCCCCGAGACCCAGCATAATCGAGGACTTTGTGTATATTTCAGGCGCTAGCTCCTTAACGATCTTTAACGTTTTTAGGGATTTCTCATAGCCAGCCCTCGGATCCCTAACGATTTTCGTCAACCTTTTCACAGTCTCGATATTGTGGCCTATAACGTCGGGTTTTTCTCTGACGATTTGGCTGAGGGCGTCGGCGTCGTTGTTAAGGTCCGGTATTAACACCTCGACTTTCACATTTGGCGTAGATGACTTTATTCTCCTGATGGTCTCCGCGTATATCGAGGCTCCTCCATCGGGTAGATCATCTCTCGTGACGGAGGTTATGACGACATACTCCATGCCGAGTTCCTTCACAGCCTCCGCCACCCGCCTCGGCTCATCTCTATCCACTACCCCGCCCGGATTACCGGTCTTAATTGCGCAGAACTTACACGCCCTCGTACAAATTCTCCCAAGTATCATCAGGGTAAAGGTTCCCGATCCCCAGCACTCGGCCAGATTCGGACAGAGTGAGTCCTCGCATACGGTGTTAAGCTTGTATTTCCTCAGTATCGCCCTAACGCGGGAATATTCCCCGGAGGAGGGGAGCCTCAGCTTGATCCAAGGAGGTTTCCTCAGCATCCCTATAAGCCGTGTTGAACCGATTATTTCCTCGAAATAAATCTGTTCCACACGACTAATAATAGTAATTAGGTGCGAGGAACAACTCAAGCACGCTGGTGAGGATAATATGGGCTTAGTCGAGGTTAGATGGCATGGTAGAGGCGGGCAAGGAGTTGTAACGGGAAGCAACCTATTGGCGAGGGCGGCGATCCAAGAGGGAAATTATGCCCAACATTTCCCCGAATTCGGTCCAGAGAGGGCTGGCGCGCCGGTGAGATCCTACACCAGGATTTCCGAGGAACCAATCGAGATCCACTGCGGGGTCTATGAGCCCGATATAGTCGTGATAATAGATCCCGTGATGTCGAGGCATGCGAAAGAGTACTGCTATGGATTAAAGACGGGCGGCGACATACTCCTGAACTACATTCCACCGGAAGATGATGAGATAATCCGATGGGCGAGGGACAACGGGTATAAACTACACGTGGTTGACGCGAGGAAGATCTCACTTGAAGAGATCAATAGGGAGATCTATAACGTCCCATTGCTCGCCGCGCTGATAAAGGTGAGGGGCTTATGTCAGATGTCGACGCTAGAAGACGTATTGGCTAAGAGGTTTAAGGGAAAAGTTTTCGAGATGAACTTAAAGATAAGCAGGAGGGCATATGAGGAGGTGAAGACGATTGTCGGCTAAGAAATTGGTTGAACAGGCGTTAAAAGGAGAGTTCACCTACAAGACGCTACCGATTGCGGCGGCAATACCAAATCCCCCGACATCTCCAGAGTATAAGACGGGAGCATGGAGAGTCAAGGCCCCGGTCATAGACCAAAACAAGTGTATCAAGTGTCTTCTTTGCTGGGTTTATTGCCCCGATCTGGCCATTAAGAGGAAGGATGACGATAGCGTGGAGGTAGATTATGATTATTGTAAGGGCTGTGGGATATGCACGACTGTATGTCCAGTTAAGGCGATAAGCATGGAGGAGGTGTGAGGAGATGGCCCAAGCTCAGAGAATAGCTATTCTGGGAGATGAGGCGATAGCTCTCGCCGTAAAGCAGGCAAATGTAGACGTTATAGCGGCATATCCGATCACTCCGCAGACCATAATTGTCGAGAGGTTAAGCGAATACGTCGCAAATGGAGAACTGGATGCGGCGTTCATACAGGCAGAAAGCGAGCATTCCGCGTTATCCATCTGCGTCGGAGCTGGATTGGCAGGTGCGAGGGTCTATACCTCAACTTGCAGTCAGGGTCTCGCGTTGATGCACGAGATAGTCTATGCGACGTCATCCATGAGGGTTCCGATGGTTATGACGATTGTAAATAGAGCATTGAACGCCCCGTTGAACATTCATTGCGAGCATGGAGATGTCATGGCTGAGCGAGATTCAGGGTGGGTGCACCTATTCGCTGCGAATGTACAAGAAGCATATGATTTGACGTTCATAGCATTCAAGTTGGCGGAGCACAAAGATGTGATGCTGCCTGTATCGGTTAACATGGACGCGTTCATCCTATCCCATAGCATCGAGCCCCTAACGCCTATCTCAGATGAAGATGCCGCGAGATTCCTGCCTCCGAAGGATTATGAGCTGGCTATAGATTTCGATAACCCCATAACGCATGGGACGATGGCGTTGCCCGATACCTATATGGAGTTTAAGATGCAGCTAAAGGAGGCGGTGGAGGGGGTGAAAGAGATCTTCCCAGAAGTTGTTGAAGAATATGCGAGGATAAGTGGGAGAAAGTACTGGTACTTCGATTCGTACATGGCGGATGACGCGGACGCCGTCGTGATCGTCATGGGATCAACGTATGGCACCGTAAAGACCGCCGCAAAGAAGCTGAGAGAAGAGGGACTAAAGGTGGGAGTAATCGGTCTGACAATGTTCAGGCCGTTCCCAGAAGAGCAGTTAGTCGAGGTATTGAAGAATGTTAAGGCGGTGGTCGTCATGGATAGAGCCTATGGATATGGAGGCCTAGGAGGCCCACTCTACACCGACGTGATCGGACTACTATACAGAAATGGAATAAGAATACCGGCGAAAAACATCGTATATGGTTTAGGTGGCAGGGACTTCAAGTTAGATGAAGCGGAGGCGGTTTTGAGAATGGCTGCTCAGGGAGCACGCGAGGGAGGTTTTGACACACATGTTCAATGGTGGGGGGTGAGGGCATGAGCGGGCAAGCTCCAGTATTTAAGACGCCGAAAGATCTGCCAAGAGAAGACTGGTTCACAGAGGGTCATAGGCTCTGCGCTGGATGTGGTGCTGGAATAATAGTCAGGCTTGCGATGAAGGTGATCCGCGGCCCAACAGTAGTCGTCAACCCGACGGGCTGCGTCGAAGTATCGACAACCTGTTACCCCTACACCGCGTGGAAGGTCCCCTACGTGCACGTCGCCTTTGAGAATGGAGCCGCCGTAGCATCAGGGATAGTTGAAGCCATCAACATTCTCCATAAGAAGAGAGGAAAGAAGCTCCACGACGTAATAGTTTTCGCCGGGGATGGAGGAACCTTCGACATAGGATTACAAGCGTTATCCGGCGCACTTGAACGAGGCCACAACCTGCTCTACATCTGCTACGATAACGAGGCATACATGAACACGGGGATCCAGAGGTCTGGAGCTACGCCATTCGGCGCAGCCACCACGACGAGCCCCGCTGGAAGGGTGATCCCAGGAAAACAGCAGAGAAAGAAGGACTTGATCGGGATCGCAGCCGCACATAAGATACCCTACGCCGCCACGGCGAGTATCTCGCATCCAATAGACTTCGTGAATAAGGTCAGAAAAGCCTTAGAGACTGAGGGCCCAAAGGTCATCCACGCTCTATCACCATGTGTTCCGGGATGGGGGTACCGGCCCTCGGAGACCGTGAGGATCGCGAGGCTAGCCGTTGAAACTAGGTACTTCCCGGTATACGAGGTCGATCACGGGAGGGTTAAGATCAACATTAGAGTGGATAAGCCGAAGCCGCTCGAAGAATTCCTAAAGACTCAAAGGAGGTTTGCCCACCTCCTTAAGCCGGAGAACGCGCATGTCTTAGAGGAACTGAAGAGGAACATTGAGGAAAACTGGGAGAGATTGGTGAAGCTGGAGGAAAGCGGCGTAACCCTCTAAACATCAATTTTTTAATCCAGCCACCATACTATTTTCTTTTGGGAAGATTACTTGAAGCGTCCATGCGTCATCGTCTGGGAGGGCGTGGATGGAGCGGGAAAAACCACGCTTATGAATCGCGTGAAGGCTCTCCTAGAGGAAAAAGGTTTCGAGGTTTTAACCTATAAGACCCCCAGTAATTCGCCGACGGGGGAGTTCGCGAGAAGATATGGCAACGAATCCGATATAGACCCGCTTACCAGAATGTTACTCTTCCTTGCGAATACCAGCGATGACTCCAGGATAATGAGGAAGGAGCTAATGCGGTCACCGGATTTTTACTTCATCGATAGATATTACTTGTGTTCGATAGCTTATGGTCTCGCATTCTCGAAGCTCAGCGGAATCGACATCGCCGAAAGCGATTTCCTCAAGCTTCTAGACATAATCGAGAAACTGGGCGAGAAAATCTTCCTAAAGCCGGATCTCTACGTGATCGTTGACGCGCCGGAGGAGGATAGGCTCAGAAGGCTGGAGAAAAAGCTCAGCCAAGGCGGGCTCGAGGACAAGCTCGAACGGGACTTATTGATGCAGCAATACGTCAGACGGCTATACAGGGTATTCGCGGAAGCCAGGCCCGACCAAGTGTTTTGGATCGTGAATCTCGAAGGTAAACTCGAGGAGGCCGCGCAGGAGGTCGTTAAGAGGTTAACTTCTATGGCTTGTCTTCGGAATCCTTAAATAGAGCATAGACCGGGAAACTCCACAAGAGGTGGAGTTGATGTCCCGCCAACATCTAAACCCCGTTCCTCTCTTCTAGCCGCTGCCCTTATCCTAGGAATAGTATTAGGATTCGTTATCTGCTGGATTGCGATGCCCTATATCGTGCCTCTGGCCGGAGTATCGACCGCGCCTAAGGGTAAATTCTCCGAGCCGCCGAAGCCAGGCGAGGAAGTGGTGATCATCCACGGATTTGACGCGAATTATCCGCCATTCACATTCGTAGATGAAACCGGTAAGGCAAAGGGCTTCGACGTTGATGTGGTGGACTGGATAGCGAAGAAATACGGGTGGAAGGTGATCCACAAGCCTTGGGATTGGTCGACGATCGTAACCGCGCTTGAAAAGGGAGAGATAGACATCATCGCCTCAGGGATGACCATAACCCCAGAGCGAGCCTCGAGGAAGATATGGTTCAGCATACCATATTACTCCTACATCCACGAGATCGTTGTGAGGGCCGACGACGACCGGAGCCTAGACGAGATATTGAACTCTGGAGAATACGTCGCGGTGCAGATAGGCTCGACTGCGGATAAGTGGGCCGACAGGCTCCTGGCCAAGGGCTATAACTTCAAGAAACTCGGCTTGGGATCCTATGTAGAAGCCCTCGAAGCCCTGCTCGATGGCAGGGCCGCCGCCTACATCACGGACTCCGCTTTCCTAGAACCGTATCTGCTGAAGAACCCGGATGTAAAGGCCAAGATCAAGGTGCTCGCAACCCTCGGTGCTCCAGAGACCTATGGAATAGCGACGAGGCCTGAGGATGCTTGGCTAAGGGAGAAGATCAATGAGGCATTATTCGAGTTGATGAATAGCCCTGAGTGGAATGAATTGCTGCAGAAATGGGGGCTAGGCGGCTAGGAGAGGGTGAGTGGGAACGGTGCAGGGATTAGAAAGTCTCCTAAAATATCTCCCCTATATTTTTGAGGGTAGCCTGTGGTCTCTCGGTCTCGTAGGAGCGGGACTGGGAATCGGATTCATTATCGGAATACTTCTCAGTTTATGTCAAGTATATGGAGGAGGCTTGGTTCGCTGGATAGCCGAATTCTATAGCTGGTTTTTCAGAGGCACACCCCTACTTGTTCAGTTATTCTTATTCCACTGGAGCATTTTCCCCGCCCTCGGAATCTCCACCACACCCCTCGAGACGAGCATGCTCGTCTTGGGAATGAGGAGCGGCGCTTATCAATCTCAGATATACCGGGGGTCTATCGAATCTATTGAGGAGGGGCAGATGCTCGCGGCCAGGGCCATCGGGATGAGCAAATGGCAGTCGGCATTCCACATAATCCTCCCACAAGCCCTGAGGAAGGCGATTCCCCAGCTCTCAAACGAGTATTCGATAATCCTGAAGGATTCGGCGATCTGCTTCATCCTCGGCGTCATGGAGATAATGACTAGGACGAGGTACGCGACGATAGCGACCGGAATAGCCTTCATACCCTATCTCATCGCAGGAGGACTCTACATAGTCCTAACCTACGCCGGGGCAAAGGCATTCGACCTAGTTTACTCCAGAGTTAGAATGCGGGGGCTAGTAGCGGGGTGATCGATGAAGTGAAGAGCTCGGAAACGGTATTGAAGGTTGAGAACCTCTGGAAATGGTTCGATGAAAAACCCGTTCTGAAAGGAATCTCCTTTGAGGTTAGACGCGGTGAGGTTAAGGTCATAATGGGTCCCAGCGGCGCGGGAAAGAGCACGCTTCTCAAGTGTATTGATATGTTGGTTGAACCAGATGAGGGGAAGATCTGGCTCGAAGGGGTTGAGTTGACAAATCTAGGTAAAGAAATCAACCAATATAGGAGGAAGATGGGCTTCGTCTTCCAAGAGTTCAACCT
>QMUP01000029.1 GCA_003660635.1 Candidatus Wolframiiraptor sp. | reverse complement strand
CCGTCAGATAGTCGTTAGCTGGCTGACCGACATTTGACCGGAAGGATTAATTTTCTGGTTCTTGGAGATAGAGCTGGTTTAGGGTAAATGCGAGAACGGATGCGGGGGTTCAAGGAGCTCATTGGGGTGGAGGAAGCCCTAGAAAAGCTGAGAAACGCGATTACCCGCAGGATCACCGATTCTGAACGCGTAAGCCTATTATCGGCAATTGGAAGGATCTGCGGCGAGGACCTCCACGCGCCCCAAGATTATCCACCCTATGATCGGAGCGCCGTGGATGGATATGCTGTAATCGCTGAGGATACCTTCGGAGCCTCCCCAATGAACCCCATAAAATTAAAGGTAATCGCCAAGTTAGAGGCAGGGGCCGAGGTCTCCGAGCTACCTGAGATCAGACGAGGAGAGAGCGTTGAGATCTCGACCGGCGCGCCGATCCCTCGTGGCGCGACCGCCGTGATTCCTGTCGAGGACGTAGAGAAAGTTGGCGGGGGAATTGAGATCCGCGGCCAAGTTTATCCCGGCCAGAATATCTCGAGGAGAGGAGAAGATTTCAAACTCGGCGAAATAATACTCCGTAAAGGAGAGTTAATAAGACCTTGGCATATCGGCGTGGCCGCCTCTTTCGGAATAACCGAGCTGACCGTTCTCCGAAGACCTAAAGTTGCCATCTTATCAACGGGAGACGAACTCGCCGAGATGGGCGAAGAACCGGGAGCCGGCCACATATATAACAGTACGAAGCCCATGCTTGCCTCCGCATTAAGCGTTCTCGGATGCGATATAATCGATCTCGGAATATCACGAGACGACGTAAACAAGATCTCAGAAAAGATAGCTGAGGGGGTCAGGAAAGGTGATTTAGTTATAGTCACCGGGGGGACAAGCATCGGCGTCCGTGATCTAGTCCCAGAGGCGATATCAAAGATCGGCGAAGTGATCGTCCACGGCCTGGCCATCAGACCCGGAAAGCCCGCGGGCTTCGGCGTTGTAGGAGAAAAGCCTGTTTTCATGCTCTCCGGCTTTCCGGTCGCGGCCTTAATACAGTTTCGAGTTCTCGTGACCCCGGCGATCGAATACCTTCTCGGATGCAAGTTCGATCCCTGCCCGAGGGTTCGGGGAAGGCTCACGCGGAGGGTTGCTTCACCGCCGGGGATAAGGAGCTTTGTTAGGGTAAGGGTTTTGAGGACTGCTAGTGGCGAACTCGTCGTGGAACCCCTAAGGCTTACTGGCTCGGGGATGCTCTCGACGCTTACCCGTGGAAATGGCCTCCTAATAGTTCCCGAGGAACTTGAAGGATATGAGGAGGGAGATGATGTAGAGGTGGAGTTGCTCTCGCCGATAATAGAATCCGAGGTGAATAAGCGTTGAGGAAGATCTTCCATAAACTCGTATCACTAGATGAAGCCGTCGAACTGTTGGAGAAGGTAGTCTCGCCCCTTGGAGTGGAGAAAGTTGATTTACTTAACGCGTTGGGAAGGGTTCTGGCATCAGACATCTTCGCGAGAGTCGACTCTCCACCCTTCGATAGATCACTAGTAGATGGATACGCGGTTAGAGCGGAGGACCTCTACCAAGCGGATGAAAACAACCCTGTAAAATTAAAGCTCGTAGGGTCGATTGAAGTGGGCAAGCCGCCTCAGGTCAAGATAAATCCCGGAGAATGCGTCGAGATAGCAACAGGCGCCCCAATTCCACCCGGAGCCGATGCCGTCGTGATGGTTGAGTATACGAAGAGGATAGATGGGGAAATTCTCTTCTTTAGAGGGGTCAAACCTGGGGAAAATATCGCGCAGACCGGGTCCGATATCACGGCCGGGGACATCGTGATCAGGAAGGGGAGAAGGCTCACCTCTAGGGAGATAGCCGTCTTGGCAGCTCTCGGATATTCTGAGGTGGAGGTTTACAGGAGGCCAAAGGTGGCCCTCTTTTCCATCGGCGACGAACTCATCCCTCCTTCGAAGGAACTCTCCCCCGGGAAAATCTACGACGTAAATTCTCACGCGATTTTTTCAATGCTCCTAGAAATGGGGTTTGAGGTTAGGTTCCTCGGCATACTTCCAGACGACTTCCAAACAATCTACGAAACAATTTCAAGGGCGCTGAATGATTATGACCTGATAATCACATCAGGAAGCACTTCAGCCGGCTTAGGAGACGTGATCTACCGCGTTTTTGAAAAACTTGGCAGAATACTTATACATGGGATTAAGGTTAAGCCGGGTAAACCAACCGTGATCGCCATCTCTCATGAAGGCAAGCTCATGATAGGGTTGCCGGGATTCCCCCTTTCCTCCATGATGATCTTCACAGCGGTCATTAAACCGGCAATCCTCCGGATGATCGGCATGGAGATCAGAGCCGACGACCTATCCATCACAGCTAAACTCCCCTTCAGGATCAATGTCGGTGGAAAGACGTATCTCATACCTGTCCAGCTGGTCGATACGCAAAAGGGATTATACGCTTATCCAAGGCTCGGGGACTCGGGATCAACCTCCGCATTACTTGAAGCAGATGGATTCATTAGGATACCGGAAGAGAAGCAATACCTAGAGCAAGACGAACTAGTTAAGGTCGCGCTTTTCAGGGAATTCAAGCCCCCAAGCATCTACATAATTGGCAGCCACTGTCCAGGGATCGACCTACTACTCCAAGTAGCGGGAATAAATGACGCGAAGATAATCAACGTCGGCTCTTTGGGAGGCTGGAACGCGTTAAAGAGGGGGGAGGCTGATGTGGCTGGAACACACATACTCGATGAAGAGACTATGAAATATAACGTCCACATGCCCATGAAGCTCGGCATCGAGGATGAGATCGAGATCTACGGTGGGTACGTGAGGGAGATAGGCTTCGTCGTCGCCCCTGGGAATCCGAAGGGGATAACCGGCTTCGAGGACCTATTGAGACAAGACGTGATATTCGTCAACAGGGTTAAGGGATCGGGAATAAGGACGTACATAGACCTACAGCTCAAGAAGATCGGAATCAAGGATCCAGAAAAACAAATCAGGGGGTACACATATCAAGCGAAGACCCACACCGCCGTCGCCGCGGCCGTCGCGCAAGGGAGAGCGGATGTCGGGGTCGCTATAGGCTATGTCGCGAGGCTTTACGGACTGGAGTTCATCCCACTCGCCGAAGAACACTTCGACCTAGCCATTAGAAAGGATAGATTATCTAAACAATCTGTAAAGATTCTTCTCAAGACCCTGAGAAGCCCTGAATTCGCTGAGAGAATACGGGAGATGCCTCATTATAAGATTCATGAGAAAACTGGGAGGAGGATTTTCCCATAACACTTTTATATGCTGTATTGCATTCAAACGATCGTGGCCATGATAAACGGTTATATGAACAAGATAGCTTGGGTTGACCTCTCGGAGAAGAAGATCGAATATCGGGAAATCGACGAAGACGATGCATTAAAATTCATCGGCGGAAGAGGCTTGGGAGGCAGAATACTCGTTAAGAACTGTGTAGGCAAGGACCCACTCTCTCCCGAAAACCTGCTGATAGTCATGACCGGGCCGTTGACCGGAAGCGATGTCCCGATGGCCAATAGAATAGTGGCTATAACCAGGTCACCTCTTACAGGGGCCTTTGCGGACAGTCATTGCGGAGGATATGCCGGCCCGGCGTTAAAGCTCGCTGGATTTGATGGAATAATTTTAAGCGGCGCATCCGAGGAGCCCGTGTATCTCGTCGCAAAGAATGGTGAGCTAACGATCGAAGATGCGAAAGCGCTCTGGGGAAAGACCACTTCCGACGCATATTGGTCGATCAGGAGAAAATATGGCGCCACCGCAGTCTTCTACGGAAGCGGGCCGGCGGGAGAAAATCTCGTCCGATTCGCAAACATAATGCACTTCAGCAGATTCGCAACGGGTGGAAGGGCGTCTGGCAGGTGTGGAACCGGCGCCGTTATGGGGAGTAAGAAGGTCAAGTGCCTCGTATTTTTAGCGGATATGAAGAGGAAGCCGAAGCCCGCCAATAAAGAGGGATTTGGAAAGGCCTTGGCAGACGCTCTTACGAAGATTAGGGAAAGCGATGTTACGGGCCCGGGGAAGGGTGGGCTATCCGTTTATGGGACTGGAGTACTCGTCAACACCATTAATGAGCTCGCCGCGTTCCCGACCAGAAACGCGAAGGAAACTCAGTTTGAGGACGCATATTACATCTCCGGTGAGAACCTTAGGGGGACACTCTTGAAGAAGACGCCGACGTGCTATCAATGTCCGGTTGCGTGTAAGAGAGATGTCGAGGTGAAGGATGGGAAGTTTAAACACAAGAGCGAGGGACCCGAATACGAGACGCTTTGGTCGCTC
Source organism: Candidatus Wolframiiraptor sp. (assembly GCA_003660635.1). Classification (GTDB taxonomy): domain Archaea; phylum Thermoproteota; class Nitrososphaeria_A; order Caldarchaeales; family Wolframiiraptoraceae; genus Wolframiiraptor. The sequence continues at coordinate 3,811 of QMUP01000029.1, read as the reverse complement.
GGGGCGATGATCGGGCTGGGCCACGTCGAAGCAGTCGCGTACCTGAACTATCTCGCGAACCTATACGGCATCGACACCATAGAGCTTGGAAACACACTCGCCGTCGCGGCCGAGGCATCTGAGATGGGGCTCATCGAAGAGAAAATTAGATGGGGAGACGCCGATAAATACGCTGAGCTAGTTAGGAAGCTCGTATACCGGGAGGATGAGATAGGAGACCTGCTCGCGGAAGGAGGAGCCGCGATGGCCGAAAAGCTAGGGGCGCCCGAGATCTCGATGTCCGTCAAAAAACTGAGCATCCCCGCCTATGATCCGAGGGGATTAAAGGGAATGGGCCTCACCTACGCGACCTCGAATAGGGGAGCCTGCCACCTCCGCGCCTACGCCGTCTCCTCAGAAGTATTCGGTATACCCTATAAGACCGATCCCCTCAGCTATGATGGGAAAGTCGATTTGGTCATAGCCCTGGAGAGGCTCTTCGCCTTCGTCGACAGCCTGACTCTATGCAAGTTCAGCACATTCGCCCTGAGCAAGGAGAATTACGTCGCCCTCTACTCGACCTTCACCGGCGTTGAGATAACCGAGGAAGACCTCGATAAGATAGGAGAGAGGATCTGGACTCAGGAACGCTACTTCAACCAGCTTCATGGATTCTCGAGAAAAGATGACGTGTTACCCAAGAGATTCTTCGAAGAACCATCGGCGAAAGGCGAAACCTATGACCGAGATGTGTTCGAGAGGATGCTCGACGAATACTATGAGAAGCATAGATACAACCCCGATGGAACAATCCCAGAGGAAACTTTGAGAGAACTCGAGATCCTCTAAAAATTATTTCCTCTTTTTATTTCCACCACATACCGGACAATTTGGATCCCGCCTAATATCTACGCTATAGAATGAAAGCGTCTCACCATCTATTATCAAGAGCCTCCCAAGAGACGGCTCCCCGACACCCGTCAACAGCTTTATCGCCTCGAGGGCCTCAAGTACGCCGACTATCCCTGGAAGCGGGCCGAAGACGGGGACAGGGGTCACTTGTTTCGGGTCCTGAGGTATTAAACATCTGAGGCATGGCCCTTTACCGGGGATAATGGTCATTAGTCTTCCTTCAAAGGCGTAGACCGCGCCGTGCACGAATGGCTTTAGATCCTCGATACAGGCTTCATTTATTATAAATCTCGTCTTGAAGTTATCCTGTCCATCGACTACGACATCGACGTCCTTCAGCAAGTCATGTACATTGGCCTCCGTTATCTGCTCCTTAACGGCCTCTATCTCCACATTTGGATTTATGGATTTGAGTTTCTCAGAGGCCGCGGAGACTTTAGAGCGACCGATATCCTCTGTTGAATAAAGAATTTGTCTATTCAGGTTGCTGAGCTCCACTTCTCCATGATCCACTATCCTCAACTTGCCAACACCCGCCGCCGTCAGGTAGATCGCCGCCGCGGATCCGAGGCCGCCGACCCCTGCCACTAAGACCGATGATTTCTTCAGCTTTATTTGGGCTTCCGCTCCGAAGGACGGTATCCTCAGTTGTCGATCATATCTCTCAATCTCATCTTCGGAAAGCCCTTCCGTTTTAACCACCTCCTACAGGCGGTATGAACGCTATGACGTCCCCATCCTTTAGCCGGGTTTTAAGGCCGTCGAGGTATATTGCCTCTCTGCCGTTAATTAAGATCTTTATTGTGGGATCCAATTCCCCGGACTTGGGAGACCTTATCTCGAAGCCGAATCGCTCCTCCAATCTTTTTATCAGGTCTTCGAGAGATGCTCCTTCTGGGAGATTTAGCTCCACAATAGCCCTTCCATTGAAGACATTCCTCAGGGTCGCGAAGGCCTTCACCGTTACCTTCAAGGGAACCCCCTAGCTCGGTAATTCTGGAATAAGATATAGGCGTTCTGCCTCAGGTCTTCACCCACTCTATTCCCAAATCCTCTAGGATCGAGATTATCTCAGACCTATCCTTGCCCCTCAGCCCCTTCCAATCTAAAACCGCAAGCCTCGGCTTTTCGACCGTTTTTTCAAATGCTTGAAGTACCATGTCCCGGTCGATCGGCATCGCGTATTTAGGACACATGTGCCCGAAAGAATATTCGTTAGCTAGGGCCAGCCTCGTAAAAGAGGGGGCGTAATGGCCTCCACCGAAGCCTATGGCCGCAACAGGGGCATTAAGCCGCGATTCGGCGACTTCAATACAGGCCGCCGCTACCGCCTCTATGGCCTTTTCCTCCGGGAGCTTGTCAGGTGGGCCGCCTGCCTCGACGAATATCGTTGGAGCCTTTGTGGCCGGTCCATGATGAGTTACCTCTAATCCGACTTTCCAGCCCTCAAGCCCTAGGGCTGCCTGTTGCCTGGCCAGTGCGTGAAGAGAGGTGTAAAGCGCGGCGGCGCTCGTCGGCGAGAGCGTTTTTGGAGAGCCCCCCATCAGAGCCTCTGAGCCCCAATTCCCAACTGGGTGGGTTAGGAGGGCGGTTATCCCAGCCTCGGATCTATGTGAGGAGGCAACTATGACTAACTCGGGATTAAGATCCTCGGCGAGGCCCTCTGCGAAGATGTGTTTTTCGGAGATGAATTTGAGGAGGACATCGCCTCTCCGATAGAGGCCCGGCCCGCTCTCGCCGAACCCGTAAGATTGGATCAGGAGATCGGCGACCCTCATCGACACCGGATCGGCTTTAGAGGCTATTATAACCCTCATCGGCTTTCAAATGGAAACTCGAAAAGCGTACGTCAAAAATATTCGCGTGGACAGGAATTCTCATAGATGAGATTTCAACCCATTAGAAAGCCGCTGATCTGCAAACCCGTCGCCGAAGAACTCCTTCGAGCACGGATGCAGGGTAAGAAGGTCGTCCAAGTCTCCCTAGATCTAGGAAAGAGCATCAAAGAGCTTAGGTTAACGGCCGATGGTATATGTTCAGAGGAATTTGAATTGCGTTGGGATGATGTGGAATTGGTTGCGAATAGGGAGAGAGACGTGTACTATGTTGAGGGGAATAGGATCTTCCCCCTCTCAATAGCCTCAGACCATTTCTACAAACTCGTTTTAGTGCGTTGGAGACACGCGCCGACATTAGAAATCGACGGAATACACATGCATAGAATACTCGATGTCCCCCCGGAAATCGATTCGGAGATGAAGGTAAGGCTTCTTGGGAAAATAAAATGCCGGAACGTGCTCGACATATGCACCGGACTGGGATACACGGCGATAGCGGCTAAGCGAAGAGGAGCCTGCAAAATAACGACCATCGAAAAAGATGAAAACGTAATTAGGATCGCGCGATTCAATCCTTGGTCGTGGGATCTAGGAGACAGAGATATAGAGCTGAGGATAGGGGACGCGGTAGAACTCGTGGTAGAATACCGCGGAGAATTTGACGCCATAATACATGATCCTCCGAGACTTTCTCTAGCTGGAGAACTTTATGGACTAGATTTCTATAGAAAGCTAGCTGAGGCGCTTAAACCAGGTGGGAGAATAGTGCATTATGTGGGTCAGCCTGGGGTTCATAGGGGGAGAAAGATCTGGAAGGGAGTTTTGGAGAGGCTTAGGCGAGCGGGGTTCATGGCGAGCTACGACCAGAACTCGAGATGCGTCCACGGCGTTAAGAGAAGATAGCGGCTTAGAAGCCAAAGCTCGAGATCGAGTAGTATTATTCGACGGGCTTTGCGTGAGAACTCTTATTAGCTTGTTATTGTCGTTGCGCGCCGTGAGAACTTGCCTAACCTAAGAATGCTTGGAAAACTTTCCGCGATCTTCGCGATATCGCTGTTGATCTCCTTAACGATCTTGGCCGG
>QMUP01000028.1 GCA_003660635.1 Candidatus Wolframiiraptor sp. | reverse complement strand
GGATCATATGTCTGGAACCAGGTTAACAGGATCGCGGCATTAGAAAACTCGAATACAAAGTAGGAATATGGGATCCTAGCTATAGCGGCGAGGAATGGGAGAATCCAGATAACCATCTGCGGTGTGAAGACGTAGTTGCTTAGCAGAAACACCGACAGCACCATGAAGCTCTCGACGTAAATGTCCTCGATCTCGCATAAGTAAATCTTCAACAGACCATAGCATAGGAGAGCTCCGCTGAAGATCTTCGCGGTATCCCATGATGTCTCATCGGGGAAGAATGCGATAAACCATGCATTCTCCAATCCCCATCTAGCATGGTAAAGATACGTGCTATCTATGAATCCCGGGTTAAGTATCCATAGTATCAGATTTACCGCCGCGAAGCCGCCTAGAGAAATAACCGCGTATTCTATCCTATGCCTCCAACTTTTTATGCGGAGCAGGAGAAAGGGTAGGAGGATTAAGTTTATGAGTTTTGTTAAAGCTGTGAGGGAAAAGATTAGAGCTGAGAGGCGATATCGATTTTTCGTGAAAAGGTATATCGACGATATCAGCAACGCCGCGAAGATCACATCGAAATTATAGATCATGAAGATGACCATGGAAGGGCTTAAGGCGAGGAATAGGAGCGGGAATTCTAGATTTATCCCTCTTTCGGATGCTATTCTCACGCTCACCTCGATCAGTAGGAGATAAAAAAGATAGATCAAAACAGCGAAGACCGTATAATATAGCCTGATATCACTTCCAAGAGATGAAATATACGTTATGAGACCTGCAAATGGAGGATACTCGAATCCGAAGTCGAAGTAAGGAAGCTTTGCTCCCCACTCGAAGAATCTATGCCAAAAAGATACGATGTCAGAGTATAGAAATCCGTGGAGTGAAGGGTTGTGGATTAGATAGGAAAAGAGAAAGGCGTTCACTCCGGCTAAATAAATCAGCTTTCTATCAATCTTCATCTGATCACCTACTTAACCGCTTGCTTACGTAGGGTCCATCTCTCACGTATCCGCGGCTGTAATAATATTTTCTGACCCCGACGCCGCTTATTACCACGATTTTCTCAGCATCCAATTCCTCTGCCGCCATCCGTTCTGCTTCATTTAACAATTTAGATCCGAAAGATCTATGCTGTAACGCGTCCATCTCCTGACCTCTTTCACCCACGGGGATCATCCTACCATATACGTGGAGTTCCCTGACTAGGGCGGCTCCCTCGAGTTCTTTTCTCAGAATTCTAGAAGGTTTTCTGAGCCTTATGAATCCCACCAGTATGTCATTGGAAACGTCTTCATAAGAGATGAAGTACTCTAATCCCCCGGAAGCCTCATACTTCCTCACTATCAATTTAACTTGATCAAAGTCGACGAGGACGCGGTCTCGAAGCCATCTATGACCGGCCTCCCTACATCTAATACACCTACACCTGCGCCCCCTCTCCATCAAATGTTTCTCGACGGCTTCCCGCAGATTCGCGACCTTATTCCCGGCGGCGGCGATTCTCAGCGGTATCTCCCTTTGTATTCTCTGTATTCGAACGTAAGGCGGCGTATATTCAAGCCATTTTGATAGCAGTTCGATCAGCTCTTCATCGGTATAGGGTTTGTAGAGTCCCTTCTTCCATAACTCGTGGAGCTTCGTCCCCGGTAAAACGAGAGTGGGATAGATCTTAATCATATCCGGCCTGAAGTCGGGGTCATCCCAAATCTTCCTATACATTTCTAAATCCTTCGCGAGGTCTGATCCCGGGAGATTCGGCATTAAATGGTATCCGACCTTAAAGGCGAGGTCTTTGAGATCTCGTGTTGCTTCGATGACATCTTCCACCGTATGTCCCCTATTAATGATCCTGTAAATCTCGTCGTCAATCGCCTGGACCCCGAGCTCAACTCTGGTGACCCCGAGTTCTAAAAGCCTCTGGGCCTGAGGCGCCTTAGCCCAATCTGGCCTCGTCTCAACAGTTATCCCCGAAACCCTGTGCCTTGGACCTTGTTCAGCGATTGTTAACGCTTCCTCCAGCGAGGAGGATTCTTCTCCATTAAGGGCGTCGAGGCACCTCTTGATGAACCACTTCTGGTAACCCCAGGGCAGCGCGCTAAATGTTCCCGCTATAAAAATGAGTTCAACTTTATCGACTTGGTGTCCCATCTTTTCCAGTCTTCCCATCTGGTTCTTTACCTGCATGAAGGGGTCATAGTCGAAGAGGCTCGCGGATTTAATCGCCTCTTCTTCCCCCGTATAGCTCTTCGGGGCATCTGATCCCCCCGGACAATATATGCAGCCTCCGTGAGGACATGAGAGCATGGGAACGACGACGGTTATCACGCTTACCCCGGAGATGGTCTTCACAGGTTTCTTTACCAAGATCTTTCTAAGACTGTCCTTTAGCTCCCTAGGCGCATTTTCCAAGATCTCTATGTTGGAGGGAACTCTGCTGAGCCTGAATTCTCGTGAGACTGCGAGCTTTATCTTATCGACGTAGTTACCTCCATGCTCTAAGATAAGTCTAGCGGCCTTCTCGCAGGCTTCCTTGAATCGGCTCTCCTCCTCAATTAACATCGGCTTCACCAGAGCTTATAGTTCTCCTAGTTTTAAGTCTCACGACCCCGGAAGTATACATGCTAAAATATGTATGAGTCCATGATCTAGAGGCTGAGATGCCCGAATATTGGTTCAGATACGGGGTAACGGAGGTCTCAATGGAGGTCCCCGAGGAGGTTTCCCAGAGAAAAATAGGTGTCAAAGAAGCCGAAATAGCTGAAAACATATGGCGAGAATTACGGTCATTTGCGCATGAAGTTGGAAGGGACGCCGGAGCCGGGCAAGTCACGATCTTATATGACCATGTTGAGGAAGATCTATCTCTATCCATCCTGCGGCACGTCGTAGATTCTCTAATTGATGAGGGGAGGAAGGTAACCTTATTGATCTCTCACTGGAGGCTTCCACCAAAAGCTGGCGCGGAGCATGTGAAAGACTGTCTGAAAAGACATAGTATCCCTGTTAAAGCGATAGAAGTAGGGGAATCTGAGAAAGTGTCATTCCACGGAATTGCGGTCTCGAAGGAGTTTCTTGAGGCCTCTGCCAGGATCATAATCACAACATCGGAGGTTCACGGGATTTTGGGTAAAGCGTCATTCGAGGAAGCGCTGGCGCTTGGGGGACTATTCGATATCGAATTCGGGGATGATGTCAAAGAGACTGTTAAAGACGTATATGAGAGGGCTTCATCGGAAACACCATTCAACGTCATAACCCAGTTAAATGGGAGAATATGCTTTGGGGAGGCCGAGAAGGTTAGAAGGGAGGTCTCAAAGATCTTGGAAGAAGAACTAGTTGTCCCAGTTGAAGATGCAGAGGTTATCATCGCGGGGGGCGGCGGATATCCTAGGGATTCAACCCTTCAAAGCATTCTTCATTTAATCGGTCTTCTACGGGAATCGGTGGTCGAGGGCGGGCTCATAGGGATAATCGCGGAATGCAGAGAGGGACTAGGTTCTAGAGAATTTCTTGAAGCGCTTTTGAGGGGTGGCGGACGGGGCTTGGATAGGGAGGCGATAGAACTCGTTAAAGATGTTATGGAAAATAGGCGGATAGCATTCACATCAACGCTTCCCAAGACGATTTTAAAGGATTTACTCAATATTAGAGGTTTTGATGTCCCCCAAGAACTCCTAACCTACAGCCTTAGGCTATATGGCAAGGGCCTGAGGCTATTAATCCTCGATAGACCGGTGGTCAAGCCCATTAGAGGGCGAAGATCGGGACAAAGCTGAGGATTATCATGGCGAAGACGGCTACGAAGGCGAGCTTTCTTCCCCGTGAAAGAGGTGATACTTCATCTAATGGAGGTATATCTCTGGCGCCGGACATCAGTAAGAGCAGCAATAACGCGAAGAGAAAGTATCCGCTGATGGCTAAGACCGCCAATGATATGTAATTCGCGATCTTGTATTGCCGCGCACTAAGAACGCTTCTAAAGATCCTTCCTCCATCTAATTGCCAAATAGGAAAGAGATTCGCCGCCGTTATGAGGAAACCGAGCCAAGCCGCAAACCCTATACTGGTAAGGACCGGGACCATCCCAGGTCTGTAGAAAACAAGCTGTAATAAGCTTAGCAGCAGCGGTGAGGGGAGATAGGCGACGTTCATGCTCGGAAGCTTCGCCTCAGGGACCCAGACAGCCCGTTGAAAGGCTAGAATCGCGACTCCTATGCTCACGATGAAGCTGACCAATGGGCCGCTGAATCCTATATCGAACATATCATCCCGATTAACTATGGGTTCCTTCTGGAAGATTACTGCCCCGAAAGTTGGGAGAAAGAGGGGTATTCCGGGGATGAAATATGGTGGACTAGCCTCTATCCCGCTTTTCTTGGCCGAGATTATGTGACCAAGCTCATGTAATCCTATTATTAGCATGATTGAAGCCGTGTAAAGGATTGTCTCTAAGATCCTATTAGCCAAACCCATGCCCCAAGATCTTAGAAAACCATCTACTGCAACTATTCCCAAGGTCGCGATGAATAGGTAGAGTGGGAGTCTTCTGAACTTTAAAAATGGGGCAATAGGCTCCTGATACTTAAAGATCCTAATAGCCACCTTTTCATCACGCCACCTCGCGGTCGGAAGGAATCCCAACCTCCTCAGATCTCTGTAAAGTTTCCTGAAATTTTCCTTTATTTCACGTTCTGAAATGATGAACGTGAGAAGTCCAGCTTCATAGAATACGTCCTCAACCGTAAAATATCTCTCCACCACCAGCTTTATCTCATCTAATCTGTCGTAGTAAGTCTCCAATCCACTTCTGAGATCTAATAGCCTGATTTAACTTTTTCCAAGATCCCTCAAAACCGCAAAAATAATATGCGGAGAAAACCCCCTCTAAACTATGGAGTTCACAGATAGGCCCTGCAGGTATTTTCGCAAGCCCGGGCCGGAAAATACGGAGGCGGTAATAGAGGCCGTGGCCAGAAGGCTTGAGGAGGGGCGGATTAGGTGGGTTGTTGTGGCGAGTACTTCTGGAAGGACCGGGGTGAGGTTCGCTGAAGCGTTGAAGGATAAGGCGGATATCGTGGTCATTTCACATGAGAGGATGAGATCGAAGTTAAAAGAGGAGGTCGAAAGGCTTGGGGGAATAGCAATCGACGAAACGAATCTACCGCTCCATAAACGGGGAATGGAAAAGATAAGGAACGCCTTCTATACGCTCGGCCAAGGCTTCAAGGTCGCGGTCGAGGTGATCTTGATCGCTGCTGACAAGGAGGTCATAAAGCCGCGGGAAGATGTAATAGGGGTTGGTGGAACTGGGAGAGGAGCCGATACCGCGATAGTCGCGAAAGCAACTACGACTAGGGACCTTCTGGGAAGCGATCCTAAAACTAGATTAGAGATCAGGGAAATAATCGCCATGCCCGTGAAGAAGAAGTGGTGGGAGTGATCTCAAAGATTTTATTAATGATTTATATTGAGTGATCTGTGATGGTAAGCCGCGCGGACGCACAGACCTTTCGAATACGAGAGGCATCGTTAGACGACATACCCAAAGTCATGATGATAAATAGAAGATGTCTCCCCGAGAACTATACTTACTTCTTCTTCGAATCCATTCTCAGGAACTATCCCAAATCCTTCCTAATAGCTGAAGTTGACGGGGAAATTGCGGGATACATCATGTGCAGAGTGGAGCGGACACTTTCAAAATTCGAGAGACTGAGCTTTAAGAAAGTTGGCCACATAATCTCGATCGCAGTTCTCCCAGAATATAGGAGGAGGGGGCTCGCGAAATCGCTCCTCGAGAACGCGCTCAAAACCTTAAAAGAAGATTACGGGTGTGAAGAAGCATATCTGGAAGTAAGGGTGTCGAATTCAGCCGCGATTTCCCTTTATAAGAAATGCGGTTTCACGGCGGTTAAGATATCGAGGAGATATTATATTGATGGTGAGGACGCTTACGTCATGGCGAAGAAACTTTAGAGCGATCTCTCACCTCTCGGAGAAAAGATTGCTGGCTTTAATCTTCACGAGTAAAATGCTGACTTCATTAGGCTCGGTGGATATTTCGTCGCTAAATCTAATTTTCCCAGTTATCCTATTCATGTGAACGAATTTAGCCTTAGGAATTTCATCCAGTTTGCAGAAGTAGATTACGGGTGCTAACGAGGCGATCATGGTCATGAAGCTGAATGCCAATTTTTTCTCTTCATCGATGTTAATCATCGGAGAACGCATCGAAGAGGTTATGAGGATTAGCTCCTCAAAGCTCGATACCTGGATTTTGAGCGGCGCGATGTCGTATTTATCCATCCTACCGCATAACGATAAAACTGAGATATATCTCTATCCCTGTTCCAAGTCTACTCCCTGAATATCTCCAGGTTTGGGATCACCTTTGAGGCCTCTTCTAAGTCCTTATGGCTATCCACGCTCATCCACACACATGTCTCAAATAGATGCGCCTTCAACTTCCCTTCCTCGGCGAGCTTTGGAAAAGTCGTCCTTTCTATATCTCCCCGCTTTGGGAGATAGTTGAAGATCTCCGGTTTAAAGGCATAGACACCCGCATTTATCCAATATTCGGTTATCCGGGGTTTCTCCGTGAAGGATTTTATCACCCTAGTTTCCGGATCAAAGTTAACTATTCCGAAGGGGGATGGCAGGCCGACTAGGGCCATTACTCCGATGATTTCGTCCTCAAGATCAGCGAGCAACTCCATGGGATTTAAATCGGTTAACACGTCACCATTTAACGCTATGAATCTCTCCTCCGTTCTGAGTAGGTGCTCGGCGTTTTTCAACGCCCCGGCGGTTCCCAAGGGTTCTTCTTCTAAGGCATAACTGATCTTCACACCGTAGCTCGCCCCATCACCGATCTTCTCGATAACTTTCTCCTTCAGATATCCAGCGCAGATCACGACTTCATCTACCCCGTAATGTTTTAACCATTTTATCTGCCACTCGACGATTCCCTTTCCTCCAACTGGCAGAAGGGGTTTTGGCATAGTATCGGTAAGTGGTCTAAGTCTTTTACCGTAGCCTCCGGCTAATATTACCGCCTTCATCAAGACGAAAATCGTCAATGGAATTTAAAATCATTTTTATTCCCTTAGAAAGCGTATCCTCGGCCCAGTCGCGGTATCTTCCACGATTATTCCAATTTTCTCGAGCTTGTTCCTAATATCATCGCTTATGTCGTAGAGCCTTCTTTTACGTAGCTCTTCTCTGACGCTGAGCAATATATCAAGAATCTTCGAGACATCAGCTGGGTACCCTGACTTCTTAGGCGTATAGTCTTGAAGTAGACCCAGGGCCCTCGAGAGCTCCAATATTTCATCATAATATGCTTTCAGGGTTTCAACTTCAGGTCTGGATTGGGTTGTCAAGTATGAGTTAGCTGCTCTCACAAGTCTGCGAATTTCGGCTAATGCCCTGGGGGTATTAAAATCGTCTTCCATAGCTTCTATGAAGCTTTTCCTCGCATTTTCCACCTCTGGCGGTGATTTTCCACCCGGTTTCGCCTCCTCAGTTAATTCGTGGAGTTTATCTAAGGTCTCTCTAATTCTCGTGAGGTTTATTTCCGCTTGTCTTAATGATTCTTCGTTGTAGTCTATCTGGCTTCGATAATGTGCTGAGAGTATGAACATCCTTATCACGTCGGCTTCGTATTTCTTCAACGCATCCTTAATTGATATGAAGTTTCCGAGACTCTTACTCATCTTCTCGCCATTTATCGTGAGAAATCCCGTGTGAAGCCAATATTTTACAAAGGGTTTTTTCCCGGTGTATGCCTCGGCTTGCGCTATCTCGTTTTCGTGATGAGGTAAGATTAATTCCTGTCCACCTCCATGTATATCTATTTGCTCACCGAGATATTTCATCACCATCACACAGCACTCGATATGCCATCCCGGAAACCCCTCACCCCACGGGCTATTCCATTTGAGAAGATATCCTCTTTCAGCTTTCTTCCAGAGCGCGAAATCCGCTGGATTTCTTTTTCGCGGATCGGGTTCGATTCTATGCTTTATCAGATCCTCATATTTTATTCCAGATAGTTTGCCGTAATCAGGAAAGGTGGAGACATCGAAGTATACGTTTCCATCGACTACGTAGGCATGCCCCTTTTCAATCAATCCCTTTATCATCTCGATCATATCCAAGATATGCATCGAGGCCCTCGGCTGGATATTCGGTCTCCTTATCCCAAGGGCGTCCATGTCTTGGAAGAATGAGAACATGTATTTGTCAACGAGTTCCATGGGCTGGAGTTTC
>QMUP01000027.1 GCA_003660635.1 Candidatus Wolframiiraptor sp. | reverse complement strand
GATCTTGAGTATTATCGAATCATCCTCCATGTGGTAGACGTTGGAGATCTTGGCCCCTTGGATAATGCTTAAAATCTCGTTAAGCAATCGCTGTAACTCGAGGTAGGAGGCATTCAAACCCTATCACCGGTGAAATCCTTGAGGTTGGAGGACAAGCTCTACTGGGGGAGGTTTGTCGGGGGCATATTAATGGGTTTTCTAACGGCGCTTCTTAGGCTATATGAGCCCACAATCTTTGTGGGAATAATAATCATGGCCGCCGTCTACGTATTCTCGACGATAATCATTAAGGGGCTGTTGAAGGAAGAATCAAGGAAACAACTCGGTAGAAAACTTTACACAAGCGGTGCGGCGACCTACATCGTGATGTGGCTGATAGTCCTGGTGATCACATTCAATGTTTTACAGGCGCTCTAGCTCGATTTCCTGAGTCTATGCGGCTTCGGCAGAGAATCTAGAAGGCTTACTAAGTCGAGCCACGCGCGGATGAAATCTGAGGGAGGATCGTAAGAGGCTTCGAGCAATTCCTTGAATGACTTCTTTAGGGCCCCCTTGCTTTCGCCGTTGAGATACCTTCTTAGGAGGTGAAAGAGATAGGAATCACGATCATCAGATACGTAGACGTAATAGATCCCATAAAGCGCTTTGTAGTATTCATCGCTATCCTTGAATTTGTATCTCTTTTGTATGCGTTTCAGAGCTGCCTCCGCTTTGCTGAGCTTTCCGGAAAAAAGGAATCCATAGAAGTTCTTTAAGACCTGTTTACTCGGATATTTCATCGACCTTCCTCCTCCAAGTCTTCTATTCCATTTTCAGTTATCCTAAAGAGGGCTTCGCCTTCTGGGAGATATGGGCTTGCAACAAGCCTAGCTATCCGCACATTTTTACCCGCAGCCTTTCTGAGATAGATCCTAGTATGGCTGGTGTGCCCGACGATGTGTCCGCCGACCGGGAGAACCGCCATCGCGCTGAAGAATTCATCAGGTCTAGCCATTACCTGATTTGTGACTATGGCCGCGGCATTGAATGCTCTGGCCAGTCTCAGGAGTTTATGCATATGCTTGTTGAGCTTCTGTTGGCGTTCGGGGAGGTTCTGTCTCCCGACGTATTCGCTTCTGAAGTGAGATGTGAGAGAATCGATTATTATCAGCCTCACATTGTTTTCCTTGATGATCCTATCCGCCTTCTCGAGTAAGAGTATCTGGTGATCGCTGTTATATGCCTCCGCGTAGATTATCTTCTCCGCCGCCTCGTCCGGGTCCAGGCCAACGTGTTTGGCCATCTGCATGATCCTCTCGATCCTAAAGGTGTTTTCGGTGTCGATGTAAAGGGCCGCACCTCCGAGCCCACCCCTCTCAGGAGGGAGCTGGACGTTTACGGCGAGTTGATGACAGAGTTGGGATTTCCCGCTACCGAATTCTCCGAAGAACTCTGTGATCGATTGGGTTTCGACCCCGCCTCCTATAAGCCTGTCTAATGCTTTGCTTCCGGTGGTTATCCGCCCGACTCCCTTCTTTAGTTCAGCCAGCTGCTTCGCGGTGACCCAGCTAACCTCGATCGCCTCCCTCGCCGCGGAAATTATCTCCGCCGCCCGCTTCTCGCCTATCCCCGCCGCTGCCAACTCAGCTATCGTGGCCGTGGCAAGTGACTCGATCGTGGAGTATCCTATCTCCCTGAGCTTCTGAGCCGTAGCCGTTCCGACAGAGGGGAGGTCCTCAATCCTGAGGTAAACCTTCTTTTCCGTCACCTTGGGACCACCCCCCTGACCGCGCTTCCCCCTCTTCGACATGGGATCCCCTTCCATTGGGGATTCTGTGGCTCGAAGTATTTAACGTAATCTAAGTTCTCCGCGCTAACGCGAGGTACGGCGAATTTACCTCAAAAGCGCCGAAAGGTGGTCATTTTTTCTTCTTTTCGCCGGATCTCAGCGCTAAGAGTTTGTCGAGGTATTCGTGGAAGAAGAACCAGATCGAGAAGACCGCGAGCGATGCGCCTATTCCAATTGATAGACCTATGTAAAGTGATTGTTTCACGGGTTCGCTTAAAGCAGTCACGTCTATCAGCATCGCGGTTAGGAGGAGCGTTATTATGAAAAAGAGATATCCCTTCAACCTACTCTCCACCCTAATCTTATCGATCACGCTCGAAAAGGCGGCGAAGAGTATAATCGCCAAGAGGACCACGCTTATGACCCTGGCCCCGTAGAGCATGACGGAGTTCGCGAGCTCTATATACGCCTCCCCGAAGAAGAGATTTATCAGCCCATAAAGGACGGCCAACACCACACCCAAGTAGAAGATCGCCAAGATCACGGTGTTCAGGGAGATTGGGAGCTTGACCCCCAGGTATCTGTCTATCAGCTCATCTATATTCGCGACCGCGAGGAGTTTCTTAATACCTCCTCCCACGAATCGTAACACCAGGAATGCGACTATTAGGGCGATAACCGCGATTATGAGCTTAGGTAAGAGGTTTAAGAGTTCCAATGCCATCGTGGAGGCGAACTCTCTTAGGAGACCCTGTTCAAACCCGTTCATCCAATCCCTAAAAAGCTGAAGCATATCTCGGCTATTTATGTTAAATCCCCGCCAAGAAGAAGACGAACTTGTAGGTGATGTATAGGAGGATGAACGCGGCGATGAGGGCGAGAAGCCTGAGGCTCATGAGTATCGTTTCTTTCGTCGTCTCCACGGCGATCGAGTATCCCATTAAACTGCTGGTATAGAGAAGGTAAGAATAGGTCCTAGCAGAATGTTCCGGAACCACCGCGACTTCGGGGATCGTCAGAAATGCGAGGACCATCGAGGCCATTACGAGCACGATCACAGATATGAAGAGGATCATGTATTGTTGGCCAAAGAATATCCCAAAGGGTGTGGCCAATAGCTGAGCCAAGTTCGAGAGAAGCGTCATCATTATACTCGAACGGGCGGCGCCAAACTGCTTTAGATACCTCGCGAAAAGGAAGTTCCCTAGGAAACCCGCCCCGGTTCCGACAAAGCCGTTAAAAGCCGAGATCCCGATATGCGCCGTCGGAATCGGTATCAGAAAAGCCAGTATAGGGGTCAACATCGACATTCCGAGAGCTATTCTGAAAGTTCCAAGGGATTTTTTAGCCCAAATCATCGATCCAAGTATGCTGGAAATCGTGGCCGCGAAGTTCATCGCAGCCGCCACGTAATCGGGGGCATTTAAGCTACGCATCAGATAAGGTGCCCAGAAGATTCCTAGGAGGTTTCCGGAAATGAGGAATGCCAAGAAGAAGGATGATATAGAGAACATCTGCTCAGGTCTCTCGACAGCCTTAGGTATCTTTGCACCTTCTAGATGTCTCATATCCATGAAGACCAGCATCACCGTCGAAAGCAGCCCCACCATAGAGCCTAATGTGAATATTACGCTGAACTTCGCCTCGGTGGCAAGCGCTGCGAGGAGGATTACGGCGCCTATGGATCCTATTATGCTCATCACGTTGTAGGCGGCGGTCCTCTTTGCGGTCACGTCTCTTACCCCATTTTCATCAAATGACGAATAGATCAGGAGGTTCATGAAGCAGCCGAGTATCGTTGAGGAGATGCTGATAATCATGTAGAAGAAGCCTATCGCGACTAAGTCCTTAAAGAAGATCATAGGAATCCAGAAGATCCTTTCAGACGCGTGGAAGAGGATGAACTTCGGCTTAACGCGTTTCACGATGAACTCTGGATGCTTGTAAAGCGCCACGGAGACTATTGAAGGGGCGACGGTTGCCGCCACGAGCATCGTCGAGATCTGCGATACGTCAAAGCCTATTGACGTCAAGTAAATGACGAACAAGTTCCTAGTCAAAGCTAGGTATATTCCGGCGAACGAGATCTCGAGCACCAATAGGAGCTTCAGGCTCAAAGACCTAGCCCTAGGCAACCCGAGATTATGGAATAAACTCGCCATGTTAAGCATTATCCAATGAAGTCCCAAGTGAAGGCCGAAGCCTCGGCGCGCCAACTCGGATCTCGACCACGATAAACAAGTTTTATATAAGGATCAACCCCAGCGGCCAGAGATTTTCAAAGTGAATCTATGGATCCGAGAATATGTTAAGTAAAATGTTTATGAAAATTCTTATATATGGTTCCGGCGAATTAATCGTGATGTCATACGAGTTTTTGGCGAATTTCGTCGCGTGGTTTGCCGCAGCCCTGCCCAGAGTTGTCACGGCCATAATAATTCTCATCATCGGCTGGGCCGTTGGCAGGATTCTTGGAGCGGCAATAGCCAAGTTTCTGGATAAGATAGGGGTAGATGATGCCTTAAGGAAGACCGCCGTCGGGAAGGCGATCGAGAAATCCGGCATAACCCTGCCCAAATTCTTCGACGTCCTCATTAGGGTGTTCATCTATTTGATTGCGGTCTTCGCCGCCGTCAATGTCTTAGAGATAACCCTCCTCACGCACTACATGCAGATGGTAGTTGAATATCTGCCGAACTTCATCGGCGGAGTCTTCATCTTAATCTTCGGGCTAATGGCCGCGGACTTCGTCGGAGACGCGATAACGGCCATCGGCAAAGAAGCTAAAATAGAATACGCCGAGCTCGCATCCCTCGCCGTCAGGGGAGTATTGTATCTCGTTGTCCTGATAGTAGGCCTCTCGACCATGAAGATAGACGTCGGCATCTTGAACATGATCGTCACGGCTATCTCTTGGGGATTGGCGGGCGCGATAGCGATCGGCGGCGGAATCGCTATAGGGTTTGGGATGAAGGATTTCGTCGCGAGGAAAGCCGAGGAATGGGCGAAGAAGGCGGAAGAGACCGCGAAAGGCATCAAAACAAAGTAATTCTCCGAGCCAACCTCCTCATTTCTTTTATCTCCCCGAAGTCCCATCAAGAAGATCTTTATCCTTGAAGAGAACCTGATTAACGACATGCCGTTCAGAAAGAGAATGGTCTACATGGACTATGCCTCAACAACGCCAGTCGATCCCAGGGTAATCAAGGCCATGCTACCCTATTTTGACAAAAAATTCGGGAACACCATGAGCCCTCACGAGTGGGGAATGGAGGCGAGAGAGACACTAGAGACAGCGAGAGAGGAAATCGCATCGCTCCTCGGCGCGGCTCCTAACGAGATAATCTTCACGAGCAGCGCGACGGAGAGCAATAATCTCGCAATAAAGGGGGTTGCTTTCGCGAATAAGGAGAGGGGAAAACACATAATCACCTCTAAGATAGAGCACTTAAGCGTCTTAGAGCCATGTCGATGGCTTGAGAGAAATGGATTCAAGGTCACCTATCTAGATGTCGATTCCTATGGACTGATTGATCCAAAGAGGGTGGAGGAAGAAATCAGAGACGACACCATCCTCGTCTCAATAATGCACGCCAACAATGAGATAGGAACCATCGAGCCTATAGAGGAAATCGGTAAAATATGTGAGGAAAAGGGAGTCTATTTCCACGTCGACGCCGCCCAGACATTTGGGAAAATACCATTCAAGAATAGGGACCTCCACGTCGACCTCTTGACAATAAGCTCCCATAAAATCTATGGCCCAAAGGGGGTTGGGGCGCTATATGTCTCCGAAGACGTAAGAATGGAGCCATTGCTACATGGAGGGGGACATGAATTCGGATTGAGATCCAGTACTGTGAACATTCCAGGAGTAGTGGGGTTCGCCGAGGCTTGTAAGATAGCAGAGGGGGAAATGGACTCCGAGATCACGAGGTTAACCGAGCTACGGGATAAACTCATACAGAATATCCTTGAGACCGGGAGAGCACATTTAACAGGGCATCCTGAGAAGAGGCTTCCAAATCTCGTGAGCTTCTGGATCGAGTCCGTCGAAGGAGAGAGATTAATAATGGAACTAAATGAAAGGGGCATAGCCGCATCCACGGGATCTGCTTGCGCAAGTGGAAAGCTGGAGCCAAGCCATGTCCTATTAGCTATAGGATTGAGCAGACGAGAGGCCAAGAACAGCCTTAGGCTTAGCTTAGGAAGGTGGACGACCGCAAAAGACGTAGAATACGTTGTCGATGCATTATGGGAGATAATTGAGAGAAAGAGTAGATAAACTTGATGCACGTAATTAATTGGTTGGAGAGGTTGAGAAATGAAGGTCGTTTCGATGATCTCCGGGGGAATAGATTCCCCGGTCGCCGCATACCTTATGCTCAAAAACGGCTGCGAAGTCATTTTCGCGCATTTCCATAGCTTCCCCATCGTTTCAAGAACGAGCGTTTACAAGACGATTCAGTTAGTTAAAATCTTGGGAAAACACCGGCCATCAAACATCCTCTATCTCATACCGTTAGGTGAAATTCAGACATATCTCCGGACCAGAGTAGATCCGAGATATCTAGTAATATTCTATAGGAGGTTTATGTTCAGGATAGCGGAAAAAATAGCGGAAAGGGAAGGTGCAGAAGCCATAGTAACCGGCGAGAGTTTAGGTCAAGTTTCATCTCAAACACTTCCAAATATGATTGTGATAGAGGAAGCGATCTCAATACCGGTAATAAGGCCGTTAATAGGTCTAGATAAACAGGAGATAATGGACTTGGCACGGGAGATAGGCACCTACGAGATCTCGATCAAACCACAAGAAGACTGTTGTACATTATTTGTTCCAAAAAGGCAGATAACGGCGGCGAAGTTGGAAAAGATTAAGGAGATGGAAAATCAGCTGCCCATTGAAAAACTCGTAAAAAATGCCTTGAATAAAATGGAAAGAGTTGTTATTGAGGGTTCTTGAAGAATGCGTGTTATTTCCAATAGATCTCCATGTAGCCACAGTTTTCGCAGAGATGAAATTTTACCGAGTTATATTTCTGGAATTCCTGCGGCAAGAGCTTCTTAACCGAAAATGGGCCAACATTTGCTGAGAGAGACTTCTCGAACTCCACCATATTTCCACCGCACTTCGGACATGTCGGATTCATGTGATTTTCTTGATGAAGGTCTTTGATAATTGTTAAGCTTCCGAGTGGCAAAGAGTGGCTAATGGTTATAGCGTGGCTTCGGTCATCTGGTTGCGAGATGAGGGTTATTCTCGTAGTCTGTGACGGGCTCGGAGACCGACCGGTTAAAAGTCTTAACGGGTTGACCCCACTCCAAGCAGCAAAAGCCGAGACCCTCGATAGGATAGCTGCGGGTGGAGAATGCGG
Source organism: Candidatus Wolframiiraptor sp. (assembly GCA_003660635.1). Lineage (GTDB taxonomy): Archaea > Thermoproteota > Nitrososphaeria_A > Caldarchaeales > Wolframiiraptoraceae > Wolframiiraptor. Next base: position 1,348 of record QMUP01000027.1, on the reverse strand, counting down.
TATCATGGACGTGATAGCGCCGGGGCAGCCTCCTGGAAGCGATACAGCCCACCTCGCACTTTTCGGGTATAACCCCTTTGAAACCTATCCAGGAAGGGGTGCCTTCGAAGCCCTTGGGGTGGGTATCGACCTCGGCCCTGGAGACGTGGCGTTCAGATGTAATCTCGCGACCGTGAACGAGGCGGGAGTCGTGGTAGATCGTCGAGCCGGTAGGATAAGCAGCGATCAAGCTAAGGTCTTAGCGGAGGCGTTAAAGGATATTAGGATTGAGAAAGTTGACGGCGTGCAAGCAATATTCTATCATTCATCTGAACATAGGGGCGTCCTCGTTCTGCGTGGAGAAAAGCTCTCGCGAAGGGTCTCAGATATAGATCTCCATAAGACGGGAGTCAAGGTCCCAACGCCTAGACCACTAGATGACACGGTTGAGGCAAGGAGAACTGCCGCCGCTCTACAAGAATTCCTAGAGAAGGCACAGAAGATCCTAAAGGATCACCCAATAAATCAGGAGCGCATCAAAAAAGGGCTCCCACCAGCCAACGCCCTCCTACCCAGAGGGGCGGGAACCATCCCGAAAATCGAGCCAATTACAAAGATCTGGGGAATAAGGGCAGCGGCGATAGCCGGCGGAGGGCTCTATAAGGGGGTTGCAAGGGCTGTGGGATTCAATCTAATCCAAGTTCCCGGGGCGACTGGGACCGTGAACACGAATTTGAGGGGAAAAGTGGAGGCGGCGATAAAGGCCCTCGGCGAGTACGACTTGGTATTCCTCCACATTAAGGCAACGGATTCGGTCAGCCATGATAAGAATCCCGAGAAGAAGGTAGAAGTTATCGAATGGATCTCGAGGGAGTTAACGCCTCTAGTAGATGAGGTATTCGATAAAGGATATTACATAGCGATAACCGGGGACCACGCGACCCCGTGTGAAGTCGGAGAACATAGGGGGGATCCTGTGCCCTTGGCCATAGCGGGTCCGGATGTGAGGAAAGACCGGGTTGAGAAGTTCGATGAGGTATCCTGTGCCAGGGGTGGTATCTGCAGGATTAGGGGAATGGATTTGATGAAGATCTTGATGAACTATCTCGGAAAAGTGCCGCTCTTCGGAGAATAACCATCAACCCCCTTTATGAAGCGATCTCAAATTCTCCAAAACCCTCTTCACTTTCTCGACCTCCAACGCACCCCTCTGATTCAGGTACTCTCGCAAACTCAAATCTCCAGTTAGATACTGAGACCTAATTCTCCTTATCTCCTCGTCCAATTCTTCTATCCCCTTTCTCAACTTCGACTTAACCTTGTTCATGGCATCGATCCGGAGGAGGTATGTAAAGCGCAGATGAACATG
>QMUP01000026.1 GCA_003660635.1 Candidatus Wolframiiraptor sp. | reverse complement strand
CGGAAAACATATTCTCTGTGAGAAGCCTATCGCGGTGACGGTTGAGCAGGCCGATGACATGGTTAAGAGGGCTGAAAAGGCGGGTGTTAAATTCCAGACATGCTTCGTGATGAGATACCATTCCACATCGATATTAGTCAAGAACCTAATCGAGGACGGCGCAATAGGAAAGGTTCTGGCGTTAGTAGGCACGAATAAGTTGAATTCATCTCTCCCCCTGCTACGCGACTGGTTCACCCAGCCAGAACTCTCCGGAGGAGGCGCGGTCATGGATCACACAGTCCATCTAGCAGATCTCATCAGATGGTATACGAAGAGCGAGGCAATTGAAGTCTACACGGAGATTGGTAGGAACGTGAACCCGAAGATTAAGGTGGAGGACAACTTCCTCACGACTATACGGATGGAGAACGGCGCAATTGGCCACATCGACGGCAGCTGGTCATATGCCTCCGGCCTCTACACGTGGGGCGACGTCACCCTAGAGGTTCTCGGAACCGAGGGAGTCATCCTACTCGATGCATTCAGACAAAACATATACTACATAGGGATGGAATCGCCAAATGATAAATTGACTTGGCATTACTATGGATGCGATCCTGATCTGGAGATGGTAAAGAGCTTCATAGAATGCATAACACAGGGCAAAGAACCTGTTGCAACCGGATTTGATGGCAGGCAGGGAGTAGCGATAACGCTGGCAAGCTATGAATCGGCTAAACTCGGAAAACCTGTAAAGCCCAAGTAAATTCTCAATTTTTTCAAAAATATTTTTGTGGATATTTAAATCGAGTAGGGATAAATTGCCTCCTCTCGTTCATCAAAGATGTATATCTTATCTAGCATCGGTTGTATCCAGATTTTGTCTCCGCTCTTATATCTATGAATTGCCGAAACCTTAACGAACATCCCAATACCCCCGGCATTAATCTTTAGAATGTTTTCTGAACCCATCGGCTCAATAGCGTCTACTACAGCCTCTATCCCGGGCGGCGCATTTCTAACCTCCACGACCGAGGGCCTAATTCCAAGTATGAGCTTTTCGCCAACTCTTTCAGCCAATATTGCAGAGAGCCTGCTGACATCTAGCTCGAATCCCTGAGAGGTTAACAACAGTTTGCCTCCGCGATCCTCTAGGATGCAGGGAATTACGTTTAGGGGGAGGGAGCTGACATATCTTGCTACGAAAAGGTTTCTCGGCTTCTCGAAGAAGACTTGTGGTTCATCTACTTGGAGGAGCTCTCCCCGGCTCATTAACCCCATCCTATCAGAAATCGTCGCTGCGTCGGTTATGCTGAACGTTGACATAATTGCCGTTTGCTCGAGTCTCCTCTGGATCTTCTTAATCTCGACCCTCGCATATACCCTCAGTTTGGCGTCTAGGTGTCCAAGCGGCTCATCTAGTAGCAGGATTTTTGATCGTTTTACCAGAGCCCTTCCGAGCGCGACTCTCTGCCTCTCTCCGCCGCTGAGCTGGGCCGGCCTCCTATCTAAGAGGTGATCTATTCTAAGCAGCTCCGCAGTTTCCTTTATTCTATCTCTTATCTCCTCCTCGCTGAGATTCAGCTTTCTAAGTGGGAACGCGAGGTTCTCGTAGACCGTCATATGAGGATATAGAGCGAGGGTCTCAAACATCATCGCGACATCCCTTTCCAGAGGTGGAACATTATTCACAAGCCTTCCGTCGATGTAGATATTCCCTTCATCTGGGGTTTCTAAGCCCGCTATCAGCCGGAGGATTGTGCTCTTACCTGAGCCAGGGGGTCCTAAGAGGCTAAAGAACTCCTTATCGTTTATTTTTAGAGTTAGGTTTTTGACGGCGACGTGTCTTCCATATCGTTTGGTAACATTTTCGAGGTAAACTTCGGGCATGCTCTACACCTACATTATGGCCTTTTCTGACTTTCCATCAAAGAGATGAAACCTTTTAAGTTCTACGCAGACCTCGTCGCCAACGTCGATGCCTGAGAGTTCGGGGACTATGGCTTTGATGACTTGGTCTCCAACCCTTATATCCATGGAGAACTTGTCTTCGAGGAATTCCACGATCTCTACCTTGCCCTTCAGATGATCTTCTCGCGGACATGTCCTATGGATCGAGACGTATTCGGGCCTGAATCCCAGGATCAGCTCATCTGAGGTCGCTCCCTTCTCGATTATATCGCGGTATTTGGAGACGTCTAGGAAGAATTTATCGGCTTTGAGCAGGGCTTTCTCCGAATCATAGATTACGTTCATGAAGTTCATGGGAGGGCTTCCGATGAATCCGGCGACGAAAAGATTCTTGGGCGAGTTGTATAGGTTTTCAGGCGTATCGTATTGCTGTAGGACGCCTAAGTTCATCACGGCTATCTTGTCCGCCATCATCATGGCCTCGGATTGATCGTGGGTGACGTAGACTATTGTTTGATTGAGTTCCTCGTGGAGCTTCTTCAACTCGGCGATCATCGAGAGCTTCATCTCCGTGTCGAGATTCGTGAGCGCCTCGTCGAGCAGGAGAACCTTGGGATGTCTGACGAACGCCCGCCCAAGCGCAACCCTCTGTTTCTCGCCGATGTTGAGATTGGTTGCTATCGCATCTAGGATGTGCTCTATTCTCAGCATCTTCGCAACCTCCTTAACCCTCTTCTCTATCTCGTCACGAGAATATCCGCGCTGTTTAAGCGGGAACGCGAGGTTATCCTTAACCGTGGTCGCGGGGTATACGACCGGGAACTGGAAGACCATGGCTACATCTCGTTCGGCTGGAGAGAGATCGTTTACCAGTGCATCATCTATGTATATGTCCCCCTCATCCTGCCTCTCCAGGCCCGCGATACACCGAAGCGTCGTGGTCTTACCGCAGCCAGATGGACCTAGCAGACAGATGAACTCACCGGGCTTGATTTCGAGGTTCAGCCTGTTAACTGCAACGGTTTTGCCGAAGCGCTTAGTCAAATTCTTAATCACAACCTTACTAGTCATGGGACTTTAACTCCCCTTTCCCACTAGTTTTTATAGTTATATTTAAGCTTATTAACACGAAACTAAACTCCCTAAAGATCCTTTAAGGGTGATTTTTGTTGTTGACCCGTCTTCAAGGTCTTGAAAAAGGCTGGAAAAAGTAGGGGGCTCTAAAACGCTTTTACTTCTTCCTCTTTGATTTCTTCTTTTTTCCTTTTGTCTTCTTTTTGGTTTTCCTGGGTTTCTTCGCCTTTTTGGCGGCCTTCCGTTTCGCTTTCTTAGCTTTCTTCTTGATCTTTCGTTTGGCTGGGGCTCTGGGCTTCTTGACGGCGTGTTCCTCGGAGTATATGAATTCGCTTCTCTCAGCCACCCTCTCCAATTCTTCTAGGAGGATCTTTGTTTCTGGGGCTTCGATTGCTTTCGTGAATGATTCTTCGTTTGCGAATATCATTTCGGCGACGCAGTCAAATGGTCGTTCCTCGACTTGGTATCCGCCTCGTATTAGGTTGATGGTGAAGCCCTTGATTCCCGGCATCTTTTTGGCGTTCTTAGCGTAAGTTCCTAGGACTTGTTTCTCGAAATCCTCGAAGGATACCTCAGGTTTTTTCTTGATTACCTGTAACACCTTAAGCATGTCTTATCTTTCTAAGCCCACTTTATATTTCATTCGCTCCAGAGAACTCGCGCGGAAGAATTATCTCCAAGCTAGAGGATTGGTTATCATGTGGAAATAAGGGTCGGATGTTGTGGTTGGTGTGTCAGGGGAGGGAAAAAGGCGTATTATACGCGTTTCACGTTGATTGAGGTGCAGGAAACTTTTTACAAGCTCCCCCGGCCACAAACTGTCTCTAGATGGTTGAATGATGCCCCCAGCGATTTCAGGTTCTGTATGAAGGCCTGGCAGGCTATAACTCATCCGCCTAGCAGCCCCACTTGGAGAAGAGCGGGGATCAAGGTTCCGAAGTCGAAATATGATCGATATGGCTTCCTGAGGCCTACGGAGGAAAATCTGCAAGCGTGGGAAAAGACCTTGGAGATCTGCAGGGCCATGCAGGCGGAGGTATGCGTGATCCAGACTCCGGCGGCATTCGGCTATACTTCAGAAAATCTCAGAAACGCGGATCAATTCTTCTCAACGATTAGACGTGATAATGTCTTGATAGGATGGGAGCCGAGGGGTACTTGGAGAGAGCACTTGGACTCTGTCAAGAAGCTATGTGATAAACATGATATAATTCATGTGGTTGACCCCTTTAGATCTAAATCCGTCTCCATGCACAGTTTGGCGTACTTTAGGTTGCATGGAATCGGGGGCAAAGAGGTGAATTATAGGTACAAGTATACGGATCAAGACCTTACTAGGCTTAAGGAGATTGTTGATGCCGCTTTTAAAGAGGGAAAAGAGAAGGTTTACGTGCTCTTCAATAATGTGGCGATGGCGGAGGACGCGGCGAGATTTATCAATGTTTTGAAGAAATCGGGTTTGCTTTGACTCCTTCTAAGAGATGTAGGCCAGGGATTTCTTGAATTCGCTGAGAATCTTCTCGTATTCTCTTTTTTGCTCCGGAGCTATGCTCGGCTTCACCCTCTCCAACGCCGCCATGAAGTGTCTCATGTAGACTTTGTCGATGTTTATGTTCTCCCTCGCTGCCGTCAGGGCGGCTTCCCTGCATACGGCTTCGAGATCTGCCCCCGTGTATCCCTCGGTTAGTTCGGCAATCTTCCTGAGATCGACGTCGTCGGCAAGTGGCATGTTCTTGGTGTGAATTTGGAGTATCTGATATCTTCCCTCGACATCCGGCGGCGGGACATAGATCACTCGATCGAATCTGCCCGGTCTGAGGAGCCCTGGGTCGAGTATGTCCGGCCTATTCGTGGCGCCGATCACGACCACATCTTTTAAGATCTGAATACCATCCATCTCTGTCAGCAGCTGGTTCACAATTCGATCGGTCACGCCCGCGTCGGTGTGCATACCTCTTCTCGGAGCGATCGCATCCAATTCATCGAAGAATATTATGCATGGGGATGCCTCACGCGCTTTTCTGAATATTTCTCTTATTGCTTTTTCTGATTCCCCGACCCACTTGCTCAGGACCTCAGGTCCCTTTATTGAGATGAAGTTCGCCTCACTCTCCGTGGCGACGGCTTTGGCTAAGAGAGTTTTCCCGGTTCCTGGTGGGCCATAGAGGAGTATTCCCCTCGGAGGCCTTATCCCGAGTCTCTTGAATACGTCGGGGTATTTCAGGGGCCACTCAACCGCCTCTTTGAGCTCCTGCTTAACCCGCTCAAGGTCCCCTACATCCTCCCATCTCACGTTCGGGATCTCCAAGACTACTTCCCTCAAGGCCGATGGCTGGACGAGCTTCATGGCGTTGGTGAAATCTTCTCGGGTGACCTTGAGCTGCTCTAAGACCTCGGTTGGAATAACATCCTTCTCCAGATCTATCTTCGGCAGGAACCTCCTTAGAGCGCTCATAGCCGCCTCTCTGCAGAGAGCGGCGATATCCGCTCCAGTGAACCCATGGGTTATGTTGGCGAGTTCATCTAGGTCAACGTCGTCTGCCAGCGGCATCCTCCTGGTGTGGATTTGGAAGATCTCCTTCCTACCATTCCTGTCGGGGACACCGATCCTGATCTCTCGGTCGAATCTTCCAGGTCTCCTGAGCGCGGGGTCTATCGCGTCGATCCTGTTCGTCGCGCCTATGACTATTACCTGGCCGCGGGTCTTCAAACCGTCCATTAGGGCGAGGAGCTGGGAGACAACTCTCCTTTCAACCTCCCCGGTGACCTCGCTTCTCTTTGGCGCTATGGCGTCTAGCTCGTCGATGAAGATTATACTCGGAGCATTCTCCTCAGCCTCCTTGAAGATTTCTCTGAGCCTCGCCTCGCTCTCACCATAAAACTTACTCATTATCTCCGGCCCATTTATCGAGATGAAGTGTGCGCCAGTCTCGTTCGCGATCGCCTTCGCTATCAAGGTCTTTCCGCATCCAGGTGGACCCCAGAGGATTACTCCCTTCGGCGGGTCGATTCCTAGGTGGCGGAATAGCTCTGGATGTTTCAGCGGCAGCTCCACCATCTCCCTTATCCTCTGGAGCTCCTCGTGTAGGCCTCCTATGTCCTCGTAAGTTACCCCGCCGACCTCTTCAATCCGCTTAACGGGAGTTGTGCTCACCTCTATTACGGTATTCTCGGTTACTATCACGACATTCGAGGGGCTCGTGGAAGTGACCTTGAGCTCTATCCCCATTCCGAGAACCGGAACTACAACTATGTCCCCCTTCATCACGGGCAAGTTCATGAGCTGGCTCCGAACGATCCTCGCGAAGTCCCCCACGAAGGGGAGGGATTCGAATGGGGCGAGCACGACTTTTGTGGCGGGCTTCGCCGAGGCTTTCCTAACGGTTACATAATCACCGACGGAGACCCCGGCATTCCTCCTGATCTCGCCATCTATTCGGATTAAACCCATTCCATCGTCTTCCTTATACGGTGGCCAAACTATGGCAACCGTGGATTTTTTCCCAATTATCTCAATAAGATCTCCGGGGCTTAGGCCCAGCTCCCTCATCGCCCTGCTATCAACCCTCGCAATTTTCCTGCCGATGTCTCTCTGCCGGGCTTCGGCGACTCTAAGCTGAACTTCCGGCCCCCTACTCTTCCTCATCATTCAGGCCACTCCAGCACATGTAAAGCCGCGGAACTTATAACCCTTTTTATAGACGCGATCACATATCTGCAACCAAGCTACAGGAGAATTCCCTAGATGTTCTCCGGAGAAGTACGGGTGTATTTTGTGATTAACGTATAGGTGGGTATCGCCACCGCGATTCCCATAACTACTTGCCCGAGGTTAACGGGTACCTCTGCCAAGGCATAGTATCCGAGGATTAACTGCTCATAGAGGTAGTATCCGAGGATCATTATCGATCCAGCAGATAGAAGGGATATCAATATCAAACCTATCTCGCCCTTCTTCCTTATGAGTATGTAAAGTGGGGTGGCGATGGCGGCCGAGGCTATGAGGATCCAACTAGTCGGCTCGATGAATCCTTTCAGCGTCAACAACCCCGACAGCGTTAACTCTACTTCTCCAACGAAGAGAGTATATCCTATGACCAAGATCACAACGAAGTACGCCGCAACAGTTCCCATCGAGAGGGCGAAGATCCCCCGCTGCCTACCCCTCAACCTCCGGACTAGGGTCGAGGCCAAAGCGCCCTCAGCAGCCTTAATCACGAGGGTCGCCGGAGCATATATCGTATAACCCAGAACAACGTCTGCTAATGCGGAGCCTACTCCCCCAGCGAAGGCGGCAGTCAGGGGATCGAAGAGGAGCGCGACGAGGTAGATCATTGTCTCGCCGAGGTTAAAGTAGCCCCTAGTTGCGGGGACGTAGATGTTGATTACCACGGTCGCGGCTAAGACTAGCGCCGTCGAGAGGGCCATTCCAGCGGCCTTTAGAGAACCTTCTTTCATCATCAAGTTTACAGGCTTATAATGTCATGGGCGAGTTATATAATTTTGAATCATCGCGAAATATTTTCCACAACTCAATAGAGGACCCTGAAATCCTTGTATTCGCCGAGATATTCTTCCCACTCGACATCTATGCTCATAACTTTCGCACCCGGTGGGCCTACCCAACACCAGGAGATCATCCGCTTAACGGCATCCTCGTCGCCTTCAAAAACCGCCTCGACTTTTCCATCTGGGAGGTTCCGTATCCAACCTTTAACACCTATTCTGTCGGCCATCCTCTTCGCGCTCATCCTGTATAAGACACCCTGAACCCTACCCGAGATAATCACGTGGGCACGAACTTTCTTCAAAGTCCTTCACGCTCACCGCCCTGATCAATTCTAACTTTTACCTCGCGATATTTTATAGTATTTTTCGGGAAGTTAATGTGGCGAAAGAGATGATCGAAATAGCCGTTATCGGCGGCGGGCCAGCCGGTTTACTGGCGGCGAGGGAGGCTGCGAAAAGGGGGGTTGAGGTCGCTGTCTTCGAAAAAGATGCGGAGGTTGGGGAGCCGGAGAGGTGCGCCGGGTTACTGAGCCTGAATGGGTTAGAAAGGCTCTCAATAGGCGGGTCGAAGAAGTATCTTCAAAACATAGTGAGGGGCGCCGTGTTCCATACAGAATCCGGGCGAGAATACTTCCTCGATGCGCGGAGGCCGATCGCGGCTGTCGTTAGTAGAAAAATCTTTGATCAAAAGCTCGCGGAAGATTCTGAAAAAGCAGGAGCGAGGATACTTACGGGCGTTCGTGTTAGGAGGGTGTTAAAAAGGGGTAACGAGTTTGAACTTCTTACAGATGCTGAAGATTTCCGTGCATCTTGGATAATCGATGCCGAGGGAGCTGGTTCAGTTTTATTGAGAAAGACTCTCGGAAAAGCCCCAGAGGCTAGCGGATGGCTTCCAATAATTCAATTCATAATAAAAGGACATGATTTACCCAAGGATTTTGTTCACCTATATTTTCTCAGAGATTTCCCGGATTTCTTCGCGTATTTCATCCCAATAGACGAGGAACTCGGAAAGGTCGGGGCGGCCTCGAGGAATACGGAATTAAGGGAAAAATTGATGATTTTTCTGAGGAGAGCATTCCCGGAAGCGAGGATCCTGAAAAGGGTTTCCCACGTAATTTACACGGGAAAGCCTCTTCAAGATTTCTGCTTTGCCTATAGATTTGTTCCTGTTGGAGACGCCGCGGGCCATGTAAAAGCAACAACCGGCGGAGGCGTGATTATGGGTGGGCTCTTATCCATCAGCCTCACATCCGCCATAGCAGAGAATCTAAGAGGAGGTAGTCCGAGGCCCTATTTGGAGAGG
>QMUP01000245.1 GCA_003660635.1 Candidatus Wolframiiraptor sp. | reverse complement strand
TCTCGAGAAGATTAGGGTTGGAGCTGGAGATGAGATAGTTTTAATACCGATAATTCACGGAGGCTAAATGTTGAGCCTCACATGCTTTGGAGATAAGTGGGTTATGGCAGGAGTTTGTCGAGGAGTTCGAGGAGAAGTCTTAAGAGATCCCTTAAAAATTCTCGAAGATCTCAAAGCGTTGGGAGAAGACTTCTCAGCTCAGATCTTCGACGCGGAGCCCATAATCTCGCTAAGGCAGATACATGCAGCTGCGGTTGCGGCCTACCTCTCATTTAAGGCGGGGGTCAATATATCTAAAAGACTTGAGATAGAGTTTCTCTTGAGACTTGCCGCTGATACTCAAATTGATAGAGCTTTAGAGAAGATCGGTGTTAAGCCTAATTCAAGGGAGGTTGGATTCTGCATCTTCGCAGATAATAGGGAAAAGGTGATTGAGGTCGGGAAGGCGGCGCTTAGGATTCTCGGCGGAGAAGCCCTCACAGACACTGAACTTGGAGCTGAAGATAGAATAGGGAGCGCCCTCAAGTTCTATGAGATAGATGAATTGGAGCTCGAGAATGTTCAAGCAGGTTCACGGCTTCAAGCTGCCCTCCTCTTAATCCTTGAGAGGATAGCGACTCTCGATATCAAGCGTTAAACCCAGTTCTTCGCAAACCTCTTTAAGTCTCTCGATAGTTATCGAGCCTAGTCTCAGAATCTTTAGTCTATCATCGTTCACGAGTTTTATCACGGTTGAAGGTTTACCGGTCAAACATCTTCCACCGTCGATCACCAAATCTACAGAGTTCAATATCTCCTCGTTCAATTCTTGGATACTTTGAGGTGGAGGTAGTCCAGAGATGTTTGCGCTCGTCCCGACCAAGAGCCCTCCTGATTCCTCGATTATGATTAGAGTTTGAAGACATGCAGGTATCCTAACTCCAACTATTCCATCTTCAGACACGAGCCTTGAACTTCTAAAACACGGCTTCGCGTTTAATAAAATGGTTAATTGCCCAGGCCAAAGCTTTGAAGCGATCTTGAATTCGACCTCATTCATCTCAGCGATCTTCTCAACATCGTTAAGGTCTTTGGCGAGGATAGGCATGGGTTTCCCAGATCTCTTCTTAATTTCATAGACGCGTTTAACCGATTTGTCGTTAAAGGGGTCGCATCCAATTCCATAAACGGTGTCTGTTGGAAAGACGATTACTCCTCCTTCTCTGATTATCTTCCCAGCGAGCTTCGCGGAATGGATTGAAAATTTTAGAACTTTGATTTTCATGGAAGCGTTCCCAGGGAAGAGTAGAAGGCTTCAAGCGCCGTTCCTTCGTCTGCTTCGAAGCCCAGTTTTCTAAGCGTGTATGCCAGACCTGTTATCGTGTAGACTAGGTATGGTATGTTAGCCGTCATTCCCATGTGTCCAACTCTGACGGTCGTGTTCTCAAGCTTACCCATCCCCCTTGCCAAGAGTATGTTGAATCTATGAAGCATTTCTTGAATCAATTTTTTGGGCATACCAGATGGAACTTTAATCACAGTTATTGTCGATGAAGCATATTCATCTGGCGCAACGGTCTCCAATCCCATAGCCCTTACAGCCTCCCTGAAGGCCGCGGCCATCTTTATATGCCTCTCATATCTTTTTTCAAGTCCCTCGCTCAAGACTATCCTTAATGCTTCCCTGAATGCTAGGATTGTATGGGTTGGAACCTCGGTTGGATAAGGTCTGCCGAGCACGCTCCATTTATCGATTGATTCCTTCCAGACTTTTAGGTCTAGGAACCATGCCGCAACCTTCCACTTTCTATCTTCTATGATTCTCTCAGCTCTGGGACTCACGGCCACAGGGGTTATTCCTGTTAAGCCTGAGATCGCCATCCCGCAGTGGCCTACGCAGTAATCTATGGACCATTCATCAACTCTTAGATCCATTCCGCCGTATGAGGATGAGGCGTCGACCATGAAGAGAGCATTACTATTCTCTTGAACTACTTTTCCATAGGTTTTAACAGGGTTTCGAACTCCGGTGGATGTCTCGCTATGCATGGTTGCGACCAGATTTACATCCGGGTTCTCTTGGAGAGCAGACTTTAGCTCAGATGGCTTGACTATTTGACCATAATCCGCCTCAACCGTAACCACCTCGCGGCCAAGATGATGAGCTATATCCACGATCCTCTCTCCGCAGAATCCATTAACGATCACAAGCAATTTTCCATCGGGTGGAACAAGGTTCGCGATCCCCATCTCCAGAGCAGCTGAATATGGAGCAGGTATCAGGAGGATCTCTCCAGATGACCCGAACGGCTTCTTCGCCATCTCCCTAACTTCCTCGAATATCTTCCCCCATCTTCTTCCATAATACGGCATGGGATGCAGGGATACGGCTGTCAAGACTCCCGCCGGAACCTCCGATGGCCCTGGAACCATTAATATCGGTCTCTCAACCTTACTCATGTCTTCTCTTACCCTTGTAGATTGTGTAAATTCTAGCTTAAAATCCTTCCACGCGTCCCTCCCTATCGAATATTTCCGGGTCTAAATCTAGGATTATCC
>QMUP01000025.1 GCA_003660635.1 Candidatus Wolframiiraptor sp. | reverse complement strand
GTCGATAACCCCCTCACAACGTCTCCTCCGGCGAAAACTCCCGGTCTCGAAGTCGCTAGTTTTTCATCGACCTTTATCAGCCCCCTCTCAGTTAATTCTATGCCATCTTCCTCCCTAATCCACTTCGTAGAGGGTCTTCCGCCGATAGCGAAAATCACGTGATCAGCATCCACTTCGAACTCTGACCCCGGTATCGGTATTGGAATTCTTCTGCCATCAGGTCCAGGTTCACCGAGCCTCATCTTGACGCACTTCATCTTCTTAAGCCTACCCCCCTCTCCTATGAGTTCAATTGGCTGAGTTAGGAATACTATTTCTATCCCTTCTTCGAGTGTCGCGTCGATTTCCTTCTCATCGGCAGGCATCTCCCTCCTGCTCCTGCGATACATTATCTTCACTTCTTCCACTCCGAGTCTAAGGGCGGTCCTGGCAACGTCCATCGCTACATCTCCCCCACCGATCACCCAGACTTTTCCGGAGATATCCACGTGTTCACCTCGCTTGACTTTTCTCAACAAATCTAATGCCATATGAACTCCTTTCAATTCCAATCCGGGGATTTTAGGGACAAGTGGTTCTCCTCCGCCTGTTGCTATGAATATTGCATGGTATCCTTGGTTGAATAGATCATCGATCATGAGGTCCCTGCCTATGAGGGTCTTTGGCTTGAACTCGATCCCCAGAATTCTCAGAAGCTCTAGCTCTTTTTCGACGACGCGTGAAGGCAGCCTAAATTCGGGAATAGCGTCTATTAACATTCCACCAATTCTATCCGACGCCTCGAATACCGTGACATAATGTCCGAGAAGCCTCAGGTGATATGCGGCGGTTAACCCGGCCGGCCCAGATCCCACGACCGCGATCTTTAATCCTGTATGGGGTCGGGGTTTGGGGAGGTTCTCAGAAGCATCGGTTACCTCAGAGATCGCCCGCTTCACGTTTCTAATCTTAACGGGTTTACCAGCTAACTGATTTAACGTACACGCCTCCTCGCAATATCCGATGCAGATCCTGCTGCAGGTCGCGGGTGTGGGTATGAGGCTCAAAAAGATTCTGCACGCGTTGTCGAATTTTTTCTCGGCGGTGAGTTTGAGGAATGCCGGGACCGGGAAATGCAGTGGACATGCTTCTACGCATCTAGGGTTCCTACACCTTAGGCATCTCTTCGCTTCTTCCGCGGCTTCTTCAGGATCTACGTGGAGAACTATTTCCCCGAAGCTTTCTTTACGTTTCTCAGGCGGCAGCTTCTCGGGGAAGACTTTTTCCTCTAGGATTTCCGGGAGCCCGCTCCCACATTCCCTAAGCTTCTCTAGGAGCTTCCCATAAACCAGCCTCCCCTCGCTTGGGTCCAGCTCCTCTATCATGGAGTTCGCTACTGCCTCAAAGCGATTGATGTCTAGGTCGGTGGGGTTTAAGTCCCATGGGATCCCGGCTTTCTCAAATATCTTCTTGATCCTCTCGGCTAGCTCCGGGGACCGTAGCTCCTCCCCTATCCGCGATATAAGGCTCGACATCGTTTCCATGCCTCTTCCTGCCTAGCCTTGGGGATTTACTTTGGTAAATCTTTTTCTATGAGGGCATATGATTGCCGTAGTTCAAAGGATAAATAGCGGCTGGGCGCTCGGTTGGAGGAGACTTGCCAAGGAAGAGTTGAAAAGGGTGTGGGTTCGATGCCTCACTGGGGCTACTCCCTGAAGGAGATCGACGAGACCAGAATGGTCAAGGCGAGCCTAAGAGAGGTAGACGTATCTCCGAAATGGAGTAGAGAAGTATGTAAAGCTATCGTAGGTCTGACTATTCCTGAGGCCAGGAAGCTGTTGGAAGAGGTCGTGGCGATGAAACGCATGATACCTTACAGGAGATATAAGAAGAAAAGAGCACATCATGCTCAGACAAAGGGTCCTGGAGGTTATCCGGTTAAGGTCGCGAAGCACATGTTAAAGCTGTTGGATAGCCTTGAGGCAAACGCAGACTTTAAGGGCTTCGACCCAGATGAGGTTGTGATAATCCATGCTGCGGCCCATAAGGGGAGGAGGATTAGGAAATTCATCGAGAGGGCGTTTGGAAGGGCCACACCCTATGATAAGCAGCTCGTCCATATCGAGGTAGTTGGCGAGGTGAAGGGCTAGATGTCCTCGATTAAGAACATCCTCAAGACCAAGATCAAGAAAGGCGAGATATACGAGTACTTGGCCGAGAAGCTCAAGGGCGCCGGTTTTGGAGGAGTAGACATCTTCTTCACGCCCATGGGGACCCGGGTGACGATCTACGCCATGAGACCCGGGAGGGTCATAGGATCGAGGGGGAGGACGATAAAGGAGATCACGGAGGAGCTTGAGAAGCGTTTCGGGGTCGAGAATCCGAATGTAACCGTAGCAGAAATAGAGGTCCCAGAGCTAAACCCCCACGTAATGGCGCACAGGATCGCCCAAGCCCTTCAACGAGGGGTAAGGCATAGAAGAGTAGCTTTCTGGGCATTAAGGCGGATAATGGATGCGGGGGCTAGGGGCGTCGAGATAGAGATAAGCGGGAAGCTCACCTCCGCCCGACATAGGACTGAAAAATTCTCCGCTGGGATAATGCCCAAGTCCGGAGACCTCGCCTTGAAATACGTCAAGGTTGGGAAGGCCTCAGTCCTCCTAAAGAGCGGGGTTTTCGGCGTTAAGGTAAAGATCTATCCACCCGATGCCCCCATGCCTGAGGAGGTTAGCATAAAATCCTCGGAGGAAACGGCTCAGGAGTCCAAGGCCGCGGAGGGAACTGGAAGTGGTGAAGGAAGTGAGGGAGCTTAGGGAAAAATCTACAGAAGAATTGATAGCAGAGCTAGATAGGCTCAGGGCAGAATTAGTCCTCGTTAGGAGCAGGACCGTGGCTGGAGGCGGCCTCGAAAAAACCGCCCAGATTAGGAACATCAGAAGGAGGATAGCCAGAATACTCACAATACTGAGGGAACGCGGAATAAAGCTCTAAAAATCACTTGATCTTCTCGAGTACTATTGCCGGACACACCCTTGAAATCTCTCTTGCGCGCTCAAGTTCTTTAATGAATGCCGAGAGTTCACGCGAGTTCCTAAACCAGCACTCCGCGATCAACATGTGGTCACCGCTCGTCGAATACAGGTTTATCACCTCATCTCTTGCCCTCAGATCCTCCATTACCCGGATATAATGCTCCGGCGCGGCATCCAGCCCTATAAAGGCCACCACCTCGTAACCAAGCTTCCTCGGATCTACTTCAACCGAGTACCTCCGAATTATGCCCCTCTCCTCAAGCCTCTTAATCCTCTTCCTAACAGCTGCCTCTGTGACCCCGAGAATCTTAGCTAACTCGATATAGGGTCTCCTAGAATTTTCCATGAGTAATTTTATGAGGGTTATGTCCGAAATTCGAACCATAAGTTTATAATATCGACCGACAATAAATAATTTGCGGAACAGAGGTGTATGTCTTTGGAACAAGATTTTAAATTACCCCTCCTAGGAGATCGGGTCCCGAGTTTTGAGGCCCAGACGACGCGGGGGCGGATAAGGTTCCCAGAGGATTATAAGGGGAAGTGGGTTGTCTTATTCTCGCATCCAGCGGACTTCACGCCGGTGTGCACGACCGAGTTCGTGGCCTTCCAGAAGAGATATGACAAGTTCAAGGAGCTGAACTGCGAGCTCATCGGATTAAGCATAGACCAGGTATTCAGCCACATCAAGTGGGTTGAGTGGATAAGGGAGAAGCTCGGAATAGAGATAGAGTTCCCGATCATAGCGGATGATCAGGGGAAGATAGCCCGGCTAATGGGCATGATCCACCCCGGGAAGGGCACGAACACCGTTAGGGCGGTCTTCATAGTGGATCCGAAGGGGATACTCAGGGCGGTTCTTTATTACCCACAAGAGGTCGGGAGGAACATGGATGAGATACTGAGGCTCGTGAAGGCCCTGCAAATCTCCGATGAAAGCGGCGTCGCGATGCCAGCCAATTGGCCAAACAATGAGCTGATAGGCGACAAGGTAATAATCCCACCCGCCAGCGACGAGGAGACCGCAAGGGATAGACTTGAGAAGGCGAGGGCCGGGGAATTCGAGTGCTTCGACTGGTGGTTCTGCTATAAGAAACTTTAAAATCACATGAGGCGGTAAGTGACTTGTGCATGTCTTCTAAGGAGCTTTTGGAAATGTTAAACGAGGCAGTCGCCCGGGAACTCCAGGTCGCGATACAATACATGTGGCAACATGTCCAGTGGAAGGGCGTCAAGGGATTCGCCGTGAAGGAGGAGCTGAGAACCATAGCCATAGCCGAGATGAAGCACGCCGAACTAATCGCGGAGAGATTGACTTATCTCGGAGGAACACCGACAACCCAGCCGGCCCCAATAAATGTCGGGAAGACGTTGAAAGAGATGATCGAGCAAGATGTGAAAGACGAAGAAGACGCGATAAAATTCTACAAGCAAATTATTCAAAAAGCCCGCGAGACGGGGGATACGACGACGGCCAAGCTATTCGAGCAGATACTCGCTGATGAAGAAGAGCATCATGATTTCTTTACCGGTATCCTCGAGGAGATTTAATGAGGGTTGTGAATTTGGCTGAGAGACTTCAAATCTATAGGTGTGAGGTCTGCGGAAACATAATCGAGGTCCTTCACCCCGGAATAGGCCAACTCATCTGCTGCGGCCAGCCCATGATCCCACTCGGGGAGAAAGTCAAGGACATGGGTTTAGAGAAGCACTTGCCGGTTATCGAGAAGATGGAGACGGGAATAAAGGTGAAGGTTGGATCGGTTCCTCACCCAATGGAGCAAAACCACTACATCGAATGGATCGAATTAATAGCGGATGATCGGGTGTATAGGAAGTTTCTAAACCCGGGAGATAAACCGGAGGCCGAGTTCCAAATCAAAGCAGAAGAAATCAGCGCCAGGGAATATTGTAACATTCACGGGCTTTGGAAATCATCTAAGTGAGCCTTTTCAATATCATCATTTTTATTTATGGTGAGAAAACTTGCCTAAAATCCACTCAAAACAGATTTCAAAGGAGTTATCCCTCCTCAGGGTTGATGACGATGAGGTGAGGTATTTTGAGGCCCTCTGGGAGATCGAAAACGGGATTACCTACAATTCCTATCTCTTAACGGGCGAGGACGAGGTCATCTTGGTGGATGGCTGGAAACGGGAATACGCCGACGATTTCTCGGAGGCCTTGAAGGATCTAATTGACATCAGGGATATAACGCATGTGATAGTCCACCATATGGAACCGGATCACAGTGGGTCGCTTGCAAAGATCTTGAAGGAAAATGGTTTCAGGGCAGAGGTTCTGGGACATCCGCTCGTCAGAGGCATGATGAAGGCATTCTACGGAATTGATGTCAAATTTAGGGCCGTGAAAGATGGTGAACGCCTTTCCTTGGGAGGTCTCCATCTAGAGTTCTTCCATACTCCATGGCTTCACTGGCCTGAAACCATTATGACCTATCTTAGGGGTCATGGAATACTCTTTTCCGGGGATGCCTTCGGAGGATTCTCAATTCCCCCGGCGATCTTTGACGACGATGACGAAGTTGTGTCAAGTTATCTCCCATTTGTCCGGGAATACATTTCCACGATAATAGGAAGTTACAGGCAGCACATCCCGAGAAATGTTAAGAAGCTTATGGATCAAAGGCTGGAAATAAGGATGATCGCCCCGGCCCATGGATTGATCTGGAGGAAGAACCCCGAGAGGATTATTGAATACTATCTCAAGATCGCGGATGGGATCCCGGAAGAGGGAAAAGTCTTAGTGATCTATGCTTCGATGTATGGGTCTTGTGAGGAAGCGGGAAATATCGTCGCCGAGGAGCTCAAGAAGCAGGGCAAGCGGGTAATAACTTACGGCTTCACCGATGTGAGATGGGCTTCGATCAACAAGATAATAGGCGATGCCGTTGACTCTGAGTCGCTGATAATAATTGCCCCGACCTATGAAAATGCTGTCTTCCCAACGATCTCTCATGTTGCCGACTTGATAGCGAGGAAGATTCCTCCAAACAAGCCCATCTTAGTTTTGAGTTCACATGGGTGGGCGGGGGTCGCCGGAAAGAAGCTCGCCGAGCGCTTTAGGTCCGCAAACTTCTCGGTGATCGATGTCGTGGAGTTTAAGGGAAAACCTGATGAAGACGTGAAGAAACGAATCCTAGAATCGGTTTCCAAGCTTCTATCCCAATCATCAACTAATTAATTTTCGAATCATGTCATCGGTTATTGCAGAGCTGCTTAAAGTCAAACCCACAATCAGGTGCAAGGTCCTCGAGAGAGTGAATCGCTTTGTCGTTAACATCTCCATCGGAGACCGTGTTCTTAAAGCCTATCTGTGCAACACCGGTCGTCTCCTAGATTATTTAGGAAAAGGAAGGGAGGGGTTCTGTACAGAACTCGTCAGTCCCAGCAAATTAAGGTACAGATTGTTCGCGGTGAGAGATGATGAGCTTGGAGCGATCATAGATACTCATCTCCAGCTGAAGGCCTTCGAGAGGGCGATGAACCTCATCCCATGGCTTAAGATGTGTAGAATATTGAGAAGAAATGTGCGGGTTGGGAGCTCGCTATTGGATTATCTTCTCGAATGCGGTGGGGAGAAAGTCTTCTTAGAAGTTAAGAGCGCGGCCCTCAGGATAGGTAACTACGCCTCCTATCCGGATTGCCCATCGATCAGGGCTAGGAAGCAGATTAAAGACCTCATTAAAGCCGCAGAGAAAGGTTGCCGCGGGATGCTCTTATTCATAGCCGCGCTCCCAAAGGTCTCAGCTTTTAAACCCAATTTTCAAGCAGACCAAGAGCTCTCCACTCTTCTCTTAACGGCCAAGGACCGGGGAATAGAGATCAGGGCAATTGCCATGGCTTATGATCCGGTTAAATCCTCCATCTATCTCTCAGACCCCGAACTCGAGGTTGAGCTGTGAATCGAATGGCTTTAATTTAACGGTTTCCCTCCTAAATTAGGTTTGAGAATCAAGACTTTAACCCCGAAGAATATACTGCGGCATGAACTTTTAGGTCTGAGAGTGAGGGCAAAGCCTCTTAAGGGAGATTACGTCCACGTAGGAGAGATCGTGGGAGAGACCAAGAACATGATCAGGGTCTTGAGAGAAGATGGGAAAATCGTCATGCTACCAAAGAACGCCTACCTCTTCGAGTTCACCCTACCCTCCGGGGAAAGGGTTTTAGTTGAGGGACATACGCTTATCGGAAGACCTGAAGAGAGGTTGAAGAAGAGGGTGAGAAGGTGGTGACTAGAAACATAGGAATACCGGTTAAGCCGCCTGAGAGGGAATGCGATGACCCTAATTGTCCCTTTCACGGTCACCTAAAGGTACGTGGCATAATCTTGACAGGCGTCGTTTATAAGAAGAAGATGCCCAAAACCGTGATAGTCAGACGTGAATACCTACATTATGTCCGAAAATACAAGCGATATGAGCGGAGGAGGAGTAACATTCCCGCCCACCTACCCCCATGTATCGATGTTAAGGAGGGGGATTTGGTCAAAATCGCGGAGTGCAGGCCCCTTAGCAAGGCCGTCAGCTTCGTCGTGATCGAGAAGCTGGAAAAGTGATGTTTAAAGCCTCGAGAAAAGCCTGTTGAGGTGGTGGCTCATGTCTAGGAGGAGCAGGGCGGTCGCCGCGGTAGGGGTCCTCGAGCGCAGACCTAACATACCTAGGACGATAAACGTGGGCTCGCTCATAGCCTGCGCGGACAATTCAGGAGCCCAGCTACTAAAGATAATCCAAGTTCATGGGATCAAGACTAGGAGGAGGCAGCATCCATGCGCGGCCGTCGGGGACCTGGTCTCCGTGACCGTTAAGAAGGGGCCGATAGACCTGAGGAAGAAGCCGATGCACGCCGTGATAATCAGGCAGAGGAAGCCCTATAGGAGGCCGAACGGCACCTGGATCATGTTCGAGGATACGGCCGCCGTGCTCGTGACCCCGGAAGGCGATCTTAAGGCGACCGAGATAAAGGGACCTGTCGCCAGGGAAGCGGCTGAAAGATGGCCAAGAATAGCTAATGCTGCGAGCATAATAGTTTAAGTCTCTACTGCCAAGAAGTCTATCACGATGTGATTCTTCGTCTTTGAATAACTCTTAACCTTCCTCCAGGAGATCAATCGAGTCTCGAATCCCAGTCTCCCCGCAGCTTCTAAAACTCCTTTTACAAAACCCTCTTCACTTCCTCTCCTGGCGAGCTCATGGAAATGAATTATGCCTCCCTCGGGTTTCAGAGCAGACAACGCCGCGGAGAGCGCTTTGATCGTCCCCCCGAAATATCCCATAATCACCCTGTCGGCGATTCCCGAAAGCCTTTCCGGGACAATTTTTCTACAATCTCCGAGGATCGCCTCGACGACATCTTCTACTCCATTCAGCCGTATATTTTCGAGGAGATATCGGTAGGCATCTGGATTTATCTCGATGGCGTAGATTTTACTGGGCTCAGCTAGGACGGCGATCGGGATCGTGAATTGCCCTACGCCCGCAAACATGTCGACGACGACATCTCCCCTAGCGGTTAAGCCGGCGATTCTCAATCTCTCGAAGCTGTTACCAAGACAGAACATGAGTCTCGTTAAGTCGAGTTTGAAGACGCAGCCGTACTCGCGGTGCGTAATCTCGGCCACGGGCTCTCCCGCCAACAGTTCTAAACACGGTCTCCGCTCGATTCCCTCAATTCCCCTAATCAGATAAACAGATCTTACGCCGTAAAATTCCTTAACAGCTTCACCTATCTGCCTTCTATATTCCTCCAGCTCAGGTCTAAGTCTGAGCAAGGCGGCTCCGCCTATGCGCTTAGCCCGGGCTGGAAGCAGGTTCCTCGGTACCTCG
>QMUP01000244.1 GCA_003660635.1 Candidatus Wolframiiraptor sp. | reverse complement strand
GAGAATGCAACAAATAAACTTCGCTTCAGAATCATTTGATGCTTACATCCCGTGAGTGTCGGATGGAGATTTGAGCTGCAACTTCTCTCTAATTCTCCTTTCAAGCTCAGGATTGACCTCTATGCCCAGGCATCTCCTATTCAGTTTTAGGCATACCCTCATGGTTGTTCCTGAGCCTAGGACGGGATCGACAACCAAGTCTCCCGGATTCGACGATGTCCTTATGCACTTCTCTACGAGTTCATCTGGAAGTTCATTCCCGGCTGTTCTCTCCCCATGATGGTATGGCCTCTTAATGTACCATACATCCTCAGCGTAGTGCTCGGGCTTATTAAATGTGTAGTTCCTCTCATCCTTAACGAGCAATAGTAGATGATAATGTGAAGTTGTGAATCTCCTCCTCGTGAAGACTCCAAACTGATACTTCCATATGCAATGGTTGAGCTGTATGAAGCCTACATCCTCAACCGCGTCTAAAACGACTCGTAGGTTATTCCATCCTGAAAGCAACCACATGCTCCCCGAATCCTTAAGCACACTATAAGACCATTCGAGTAGGTCACGTATAAACCTCGGATACTCCTCCCTTGAAACCTCAACGTATGATAGGGCATCCGGCTTCCTATGATACGTCTGAAGGTTACCCTTAAAGTCTATTCCGAATGGAGGATCAGCAAACACGAGATCAGCCCTATCATAAAGCCTGACATTACGGAAGTCATCAAAGACTACCTTGTGAAACTCGTCAATCTCAAGTATATGCTTGCTCCTCGAATGAAACCTCACACCAACCATCCCAGCATTCACCAATAAACTCAAAAAATAAAAACACTTAAATTGTCTTTTCTGAAGAGAGTAAATTGGGCCCGTAGCTCAGCCAGGACAGAGCACCGGGCTTTTAACCCGGGGGTCGTGGGTTCAATTCCCGCCGGGCCCGCCACCTCCAAACAACACAAAATTTATGTGTGCGGATCACCTTCTTCCTCCCTCCGTAAATGTAGATTCTAACTTATTTTGCGGCTTCATTGCTGGCTGTTGAATGCCAATAGAAATAAGTGAATCTTCCTAATCTTTTCAGCGGCTTAACACCGCCAAAGTCTTCTAATACCAGCACTACTGTTCTCCCTTAAAATCGGCTGTGATGTATTCCTCAACGCTAAACTCTCTCCTTAGTGAAGAGTCTTAGTCTCTTTTTATTTGACGGGGATACTCTTTATCCTTTAAATTCTCCCCTGACGTACTTTCTCTAACCGTTCAGAGCTGAAGTTAAACTAGTAGGAGCCTTTATGGCCTTCACAACCGTTCTTCTAAGTTGAACAGCTTTTACTGTCGGAGATGAAAGCCTCAATAATTAAGGATGTTGCTGGCGACGCTTCATTTCATAGGCCTCCCTGAAGAACATGGATCTAGAAAGGCGGGGGACTTGACGCTCTGACTTTCATCCGGCAGAATTGAATCTTCTTAAAGATTATCTAATTTATTTCGTCTTCAACAATTTCTTTATGGCATTTCTGAGGTAATTATTGCAGGAAAGAAAGAGGATTATTGCCATCATCACCATATCAGTGGATGTTACAATCCAAGAATAGGTGGAACCTGAAACTTGGCTGGGGCGGGAGAGAAGAGACGGTTGATACCCAGTAGATGCGATGAAAATGTAGAAGTAGAGAGGTGGAGTATTCGATTGCTTACCTAGCTCTACTGTGAATGGTAATTCACATTTATCTTCAGCGTCTTTTTCAGGATTAAAAGTTCTACATTCGAATTGCCTCATATGAGTGATGCTAGGCATGTCTGATATTTTTAGTCTGTAACCTCCTTTATTGGATGCTACACTTATTTCTTTTGTATGAATACGTGTCAGTGTAATTGGATAACGTGTCCAAGCCAATAATCCACAGACACTTATTACCATCATGATGATTATTGCGCAGGATAGGATCGCCCTTAATGTTTCGTCTCTGCCTGTGCTTCTGTGATATATGCTGTCTGCAATGTTGCTTATCCTGCTTTTTAGAGTTGGATGCGTGGCTAAAAGGTTCCTTTGATGCCTGAGTTCGGAGACAATGAAGAAGCTGGAGATCCATCTTTTCAGTAGGCCTCCTGAGGATCCATTAGAGGCCTCCCATACCTTCTTTAAGGCCTTTCCAAATATCCATGGCTTCTTTATGAGTTTCATTCCAGTATTATCCGCAAGGAATTCCCTCTCTCTTTTAATAGCTGACGTTAAGAGATAGGCGAGAGGATTAAAGAATGAAACAGCCTTCAACGCTGAGACCAGCGCGTTAAAGTGGAAGTCTTGATTCTTGATGTGACCTATTTCATGGGATATCACGGCTTCAAGTTCGACGTCCTCAAGCACCTTCAGAAGTCCAAGTGAAAACACTATCATCGCATTCTTTCCGTAGCCTATTGTGAATGCGTTAGGTCTGAGATCCTCAGTGATCCCTATGCGCGGCATAGATATACCAGCTCTTTGAGCTAACCTACTTACCATCGCCGTAAGATACGGATTCTCCTCATGCGTGAGCTCTACAATTCCCTG
>QMUP01000243.1 GCA_003660635.1 Candidatus Wolframiiraptor sp. | reverse complement strand
ATGTAGTCGTCGATCCTCCCCGCGAATGGGCTAACGTAGTCGGCGCCCGCCTTCGCCGCGAGAACCGCCTGCTCAGGGGTCATCACCAACGTGACGTTGGTCGGTATACCGGCTTTTTTCAGCTCCCTTATCGCCCTCAATCCATCGTAGATGTTGGATTCGCCGTCTGTGCTCGGGCATATCGGGATCTTTATCAAAACATCTCCATAGGGGCTGAAAAGCTTGTAGAGTTTCTTGGCCTCCCCGATCATGTCGTCGGCCCTGACCCCGATCACCTCGAGGCTAACCGGCCCCGGAACAAGCCTCAGGATCTCCTTGATATAATCCGTCATCGAGATCGATCCACCGCGGCGCTCAACCGCCTTCTTAATCAGAGAGGGATTCGTCGTAACCCCGTCGATCACGCCGAGCGAGCAAGCGAACCTAATCTCCTCTAAATCCGCTGTATCAAGAAAAATCTCCATAACGGGAGAAAGAGACCGACGCTATATTAAACTTCACACAACACAAACAGAAGAAGAAAAGCTTGCCAGCACCGGGGCCTCGCGGGGGCTCCCGCACCCCACTAATACCCCGGCGCGGCCCGGCTTAGCTTCCGGGTTCGGAATGAGTCCGGGCGTTTCCCGGGCCGCTATGGCCGGCAAGCGTTTTAGTGTTTGTCTGGTTTGTATTTAACTCTTGATCTGGGAAAACTTTTTAGAGGGGGTTCTTTTGAAGCTTTGTTTGGAGAAGTATTGAGATGCTGAACTTTCTGCAGGTTGCGGGTCAGCAGGATTTGATTTCGGTCATCAGCAGCCTAATATGGATTCTATTCATGATGATCTTCGTCCTGTATCCGACGTTTTCGCAGCGGATTCAGCTCTCCTATATCCTCAGGGATTTGGAGCGGAGGCTTCAGAAGCTCAAGGTGATGAGGGATGAGGTTCGGAGGAAGACTGTGGAGACCTTGAAGAAGTATTCGGGGGATGGAGTGAATGTGGATGAGGAACTCGATAAACTCCTCTTATCATTCATGATCGACCCCGAGTCGATGGATCCCTACGGCATCGTCTACAAGCTAGAGCACATAGTGAACACTTGGGAGGATACCTTCGAGGAGCACGTGAAATCCATCTGCGCGAAGGCGGATGAGACGTGGTCAAAGACCTTGACGAATTTGGTTGAGGTCGCTAGGGGCATGGATTACCTCTATAGGGTTGTGAGGCATTATTACCTGCTCGGAAAGAAGACCTCAAACATCTACATAGTGCTCCAGATCCAGATGTTGATGCCCCAGCTCATGGAGATAGCCGAGGCATATCGTCAAGCCTGCTACGCGTTCACTCAAGGCCAGCCCATAGGAGACGGCGTCGGCGTCCTAGCCGCGGCGAAGCTCGTCGAGGGACTGGAGAAGAAGACCTACCAAGTCGCCAAGGATACGATAGTCCATGAACTCGAGATGGATGGCAGAAAGATCTTTGTTTTGAGAGCGGCGGGTCCAGGTGGAACCGTCGGAAAGCCAGCCGACGGCGTATTGAAGATCCTCGAATCTGAGGGAGACAGAGTTAAGGCGATAATAATGATCGACGCGGGGTTGAAGCTCGAAGGGGAGGAAAGCGGGAAGGTGGTCGAGGGCATAGGGGCCGCGATAGGCGGTACAGGAGTTGACAAATATAAGATCGAGGAAGCCTCGAAGAAGAAGAACATACCATTATACGCGTTCGTGATCTACCAATCGATCGGGGAGGCCATTACGCCGATGAAGAAGAGCATAGCGAAGGCGGCGGAAGAAACCGCGGAGAAAGTGAAGAAGCTTATCTCCAGTAAGGTCGAGGAAGGGTTCTCAGTGATAGTTGCGGGAATAGGGAATACCGTTGGAATAGGAATTAGCTAAAAGCTAAAAATAGAATTCGGATGAGAGGTGGTTGGAGATGTTCCCCCAAAGACGCGGCGTTAGACCCGTTCCCAAACCATTAACCCACTTGAAATGCTTGGAATGCGGCACCTTGAATTCGAGGCCATTTAAGGAGGGAGACTATGTGTTTAAGGAGGTTGAGGAGAAATGCCCGAAATGCGGCGCGAATAGGATGAAGATCGTCGGAATCTACGTTGAGGACGAGGTGACGAAGAAGGGGAAACCTCTTAGGACATCCTTTATGTTATAACTTCGCAGCCGTCTTCAGTAATCACCACCGTGTGCTCTGACTGAGCAACAGGCTGCCCAAACCTCTCGACTAAAACGGGGTATCCGTGAACCCTCCCAAGCTTGACCAATCGCTCATGCGCCCTCTTCACTTCATCATCGAAATTCTCTATCCATCTAGGTGTATATGGAAGACCCTTGAACTTCTCTACCACGTATTTCAATAGCCGCTGTTCTTCGGGTTTCAGCTTCTTAATCTTAAACTTGCCTGGACTTGCCCTGAAAATCGTCGTCAACCTAGCTGACACCACTTCACCAGCGCCCCTCATGGTGGTGAGGAACGGTTCAACGGCATAAACGTGGTTTACTTGGAGTTTTCCGGGAGCCGGGGCCGCGACATTTGGGATCGTGAGGCCCGCATGGAGCTCGT
>QMUP01000242.1 GCA_003660635.1 Candidatus Wolframiiraptor sp. | reverse complement strand
TTCTTCTAGGCTGTGCCATTTTCCATCTTTTAGAAGTTCAATGAGTTTTTCCATTTTTGGCAAATGAACACCTTAGGCGAACTAACTACTATAAGGTTCTTTTTCAGACTTTTAAGTTGATGAGGACTCATGCTACATATTATTAGTCTAGATTTAACATACTCTATGTTTCTTCTAGTTTTGTGGTATGGTACACTGTTTCTTAGGGTATTATATAGGATGGGTGATAAAGCTAGAGTTGGTTAGGTAGTTAGCCGGCTAATGCTGGTTAGGCCGGCCTAACCCGTGCCGAGGGAGGGGCACGTAAAATATACCCAAAAGGGAGAAGGAGAGTGATGCAATAAAATGAACAAGAAGATACTAGCTAGTTTGATTATTATTGGCATTTTGGGTTTTGCACTTGGATGGGGAACCTACTCTTATTTCAGCGATACGGAAACAAGCACTGGCAACGTATTCACTGCTGGAACAATCGATATAGCTGTTGACGGCCAGAATCCTTGGATGAAAACATATTCAGAGTTTCTAGAGTGCGTTAAGCCCTGTCAAATAAGGTGGATTAACTTCACCATTAAGAACGTTGGAGACAACGAGGTGTATGTCTGGAAGCACATAAAAATAACCGGTTGGGGCGGAGATGTGGGTGAGCCACCATACTATGGAATTTGTTCTTCAGAACCAGAATTTGTTGAAGGTGGCGGACAGTTTGATGAGCAAGGTAATCCGATTCCAGAAACATACACACCTAAAGATTATCTTGCTCCATGGATAATTTACGACCTCTTCATAAACGATCAAGTAATAATTGCTGAGGAAAATGAGTTAAGACTTGATGATATAAACTGCACATGGATATACTTAGGGACTCTGCAGCCAGGAGAAGAAATGAATGTCTGTCAAAGTTATCACTTAATGACATGGAAGAACTCCCAGATTCCAGAGATTACCAATTGGGCTCAAGGAGATTGGATATCATTCGATATAGAACTCTATGGCGTCCAAGTTGACGGCCCAAGTCCGGAAACAGGGGTTCTTATACTGGAAAACAAAGATGCTAATACGTGGGAACCTCTTTACAATGACGGAGTGAAAGGTAAGCTAACATATAATCTTGCAGGTTCAACGTTTGACTATACATTTGAAGCTACAGGATTGAATCAAAATACCGAGTATAGTCTAATCTATTATGCAGATCCATATCCAGGATGTTATCCAGGCGCCTTAATAGCCACATTCACAACAGATGGAGATGGTAATATCGCTCCAACATCAGGTAGCGCAAACATAGGCTTTGACCTACCGGATCCAGGCGACAAGAATTATCCAGCTGGTGCAAAAATATGGCTTGTTCCATCCAGCGATTATGACCCAAGCACTAAATCAATGATTGTGTGGAATCCTTCAGAGTACCTATTTGGTATGAACTTGATTCATTATGACTTTACTGGATAGCCACGGCTTCATTGGCGGAGAGTGAACAGCGGTGAATAAAAAACTCTTGATCAGCATACTGGCAACGGCTCTGGCTACAATTCTAATCGGAGCAGGGACATACTCATACTTTAACGACGTGGAAACAAGCAAAAATAACATAGTCGTTGACGGAACCATAGATCTAAGGATCCGCCATAACCCGGATGATCCATGGACAGACGGCGTAACAGCCACCTGGAATATACCAGACATGAAGCCCGGCGACGACATCCCTCAACGCTCAATATGGTTCAAAAATTTCGGTACAATACAAACAAGCACCTTGACCATAACGTGCAATTACAGTGTAATTGAGGAAGTCCCGCAAACGGAAGCAGACATGGACCCAAACACAGACGAGCATCCTGATGCTATGGCAAAATACATGATAATAACCTACATCCACTATCGAAATGACTTAATTGACATTGATTGCCTAACTGGAATGAACGGTACTCAAGGCCCAATTGAAGATTGGAAAATAAACGATACCGATAATGATGGAAAAATAACACTCTATGACCTAAAAAACGACCCATTAAACCTACCATCGCCTGACACTCAACCATGCAAGACCACACAACTTGACATGGCTCTCAAATTTGACCTGGCCGCAGGCGATGCCTTTCAAGGAGATACATTCATCTTAGAACTAATATTCACACTAAATCAGTAACAGACCCAGTAATCCTCAACAAGACCCTTTTTTCCCTTTTGTTTGAAATATTTATAGACAAAAAAGCAGGAAAGAAAATTGAAAAACAAACAAATCTTCACATCAGCATTCACCATCATTTTAATATCATCTATAATATTTTCCATGGCTAACCAACCTTCATCATCCGCATGCATCCTACTCTTAGGCAAAAAACCAAAATTAGACATGGAAATTTCCCCAAAAATTCCACTATTCAACCCAGAAAAAGACGGCTACTTCTATCCAAGCAGCCCAAAAATAACCAAATACCTAAAAATAATAAATGTCGGCAATTTACCCTTCCGAATATGCATGATCAACGTCACTTTTGAAGGAGATACTCACCTAGCCACCGGACTACGAATAGAAATTTTAGAACTTGGAAGAGGCAT
>QMUP01000241.1 GCA_003660635.1 Candidatus Wolframiiraptor sp. | reverse complement strand
CGGGTTTCAGCTTCTTAATCTTAAACTTGCCTGGACTTGCCCTGAAAATCGTCGTCAACCTAGCTGAGACCACTTCACCAGCTCCCCTCATGGTGGTGAGGAAGGGTTCAACGGCATAAACGTGGTTTACTTGGAGTTTTCCGGGAGCCGGGGCCGCGACATTTGGGATCGTGAGGCCCGCATGGAGCTCGTATCGCTTTATCTCATGTCCGGTGAGATTCCTTATAGGCTTGAATCCGAGGCTGTTCGCGGTCTTCTGGATTATGAGACCTATCTTAGAGACGTTTACCCCTGGGGCCATGGCCTTTATGGCCTCGTGTAAGACCGCTCTAGACGCCTCAGCCAAGACCTCGAGTTCGGGGTTGAGTGAGATCGTCGTCGCCGTATCCGCTATATACCCATCTAGGGAAACACCTATGTCAACCTTCACTATGCTTTTCGGGGGTATCACGGTTTGATCGCCGGGCGGCGATGTATAGTGGGCCGCGACCTCGTTTATTCCGACGTTGCATGGAAAAGCGGGCTCTGCTCCGAGCTCCCTGATCCGCTCCTCGACGACTTCGCATACCTCGATTACTTTGACGCCTTCTTTGACGATTCGGTATACCCCTTCTCGAACCCTCCTCGCTATTGCCCCGGCTTCTCTAAGCCTCTCGAGATCCTCCAATTCTCCCTCCTTTAAGCTGTGGAGATTTGTTTAAGGATTTTCCCAATTTTTATGGAGGCCCCATCTTCTCCCTGCATCGATCACATACGCGTTTCCCACCGACCATGAAAAGCTTCTCAGTCTTCCTGCCGCAGACCGCGCACCGCGGCATCTACCTCACCTTCCCCAGCTATGAGGAGGACCGGAGTTCGAGATAAAAATTACCTAGTCCGAGGGGTTCTCACATCCTCCCACTTCGACGAGTTACCGAATAGAGTATCGCCGTGGATGCTAGGAGGAGTAGGGAGGCTAGGAGGTCTATCGGCGCCCTGATCAGCGAGATTATCTCCAGCTCGAACTCGCCGCTCACCCCGAGGATCACGAGGGCGAAGGAGACTATTCTAGCGGCCGCGAACAGCAAGAAGCATACGGTCATGAGCGCGAAGGCCTTAACCGCCTGCTCCTTGAGAAAGAGCCTGCTGAGGGCATAGGATGGATCGCTCTTCAGATGCCTGTATAAGCCGAGGCATAGGAGGGCGAAGACGATCGAGAGGAATACGCCTATCAGGCTCGTGAGCTCGAGGATCAAAGCCTCCTCGCCCCCTTTAGTACGATCCTAAGCCGGGAGATGGAGATGAAGATGAAGAACACGAATAAGATGAAGAAGGCCGCGGCCAGCAGCCTGTAAACCTCGAGCCTGTAAACGCTCCAGAGGAAGAGGCTTATCGAGGCCGGAATGGAGAACACCGAGGCCAGCAGCAGGCCCCTAATCGATAGGATTAGGTGATCCTTTCTCAGGAAGATCCTAGAGGCCGCGACCCGCCCCTTCCTCAGGCCGGCGAGACACTCGATGGAGAAGAATATCAAGGGAACAGCGAGAATGAAGAAGACGGTCTCCCTAACGATCATCAGGAGATCTAAGGCCATGTCTTGTGATTGAAGTAGCTCATGTTATTTATTGTTTTGCCGGCCCATTTTTCGATATAAGTTGAGCGATGACGTCGACTATCGCAGGGATCTCGGTACTCCTACCTCAGATTCTTGATTTCCGAGGCGGCGGGGGCGTTTTAGATATATATCTAGGCGGCTAGATGGCAGACTTGACATGGGTGGGTATTTTTGGCTTGAGTAACCCGGGCGAGGAGCGGAATATGAAAGAAGATGAATTCATCGTAACTCCCTGGAAAGTCGAGGGCAAGGTTGATTATAACAAGCTCGTGGAGAAATTCGGCACGGAGCTAATCGACGATGAACTATTAGAAAGATTTGTGAGAGATGCCGGTGAATCGAATCACCTCCTGAGACGGCGTATCTTCTTCTCCCACCGAGACCTCGACAAAGTCTTAGATGACTGGGAATCCGGTAAGGGATTTTTCCTATACACCGGGAGGGGGCCGAGCGGGCCCATGCATATAGGCCACATAATACCATTTTACTTCACGAGGTGGCTGCAGGACAGGTTTAAGGTAAACGTTTACATCCAGCTAACCGATGATGAGAAGTTCCTGGAGGAGGAGCGGGGACTCACCCTCGAAGAGACTAGGAAGTGGGCGAGGGAAAATGCCTTAGATATCGCTGCGGTTGGATTCGATCCAGATCGAACATTCATCTTCCAGGACACAGAGTACATCAGGAACATGTATCCCCTCGCGCTCAAGGTTGCGAGGAAGATAAATTTCAGCTGGGTTCGAGCGGTCTTCGGATTCAACATGCAGACGAATATTGGGATGAGCTTCTATCCGGCGATTCAAGTGATCCCATCCCTCTTCGAGAAAAAGCGATGTCTAATACCCTGTGCAATAGACCAAGATCCATACTGGAGAATTCAAAGGGATATAGCTGAAAGCCTTGGATTCTACAAAGCAGCCGCTATCCACAGCAAGTTTCTCCCACCGCTCACGGGGCCGACGGGAAAGATGAGT
>QMUP01000240.1 GCA_003660635.1 Candidatus Wolframiiraptor sp. | reverse complement strand
TGGCATCCCATAACGCAGAAGGAGCATGGCGTAGGCTTAACCTTAAGCTCCTCCGTGTATCTTGGGGTTCCAAGCCTTTCCGCACCATCCTTCCATGAGTCTCCCATCCAATTCTTTATGGGTAATAAGCCATTCTCTTC
This sequence comes from Candidatus Wolframiiraptor sp., assembly GCA_003660635.1. Lineage (GTDB taxonomy): Archaea > Thermoproteota > Nitrososphaeria_A > Caldarchaeales > Wolframiiraptoraceae > Wolframiiraptor. The sequence continues at coordinate 2,429 of QMUP01000240.1, read as the reverse complement.
TCTTGGAATCATAGCCGCCGGCATTCCATGCTCCCTATTCTCCTTAGTGAATGGAGCCTCCTTGATCTTCCTTAGGACATCGCCGTAAACCTTCCTTAGCCTATCCGGATCGCTTATTGGAGGCTCCATCGTCCCCCGGATCGCTAGGGCCTTTAGGTTCTTTGAGCCCATAACCGCTCCAAGCCCGCATCTCCCGAAGGCTCCATGCTTATCATTTAGTATGCCTGCGTACCTTACAAGGTTCTCGCCTGCCTGTCCAATAGCGGCTACGCTTATCTTCTCATCTCCGAGCTCCTCGCGGATCATATCAGTAGTCTTTAATGTTCCAAGCCCCCAGAGGCTACTGGCATCTCTAATCTCAACTTCCCCATCATGAATCCACAGATAGACGGGTTTCTTGGCTCTTCCAGTGATCACGACGGCGTCGAACCCCGCCCTCTTAAGCTCTGGCCCTCCATGAGCCCCCGCATTAGACTCTGCCCAATAGCCTGTCAGTGGCGATCTAGAAGCCGCTATCCACCTTCCCGCACTTGCAATTGAAGCTGCCTGATATGGACCCGTCGCGAAGACCAGCATATTTCTTGGGCTTAGCGGATTCACATTTCTCGTCACGGCATCTGAGATCAACTTAACTGCGAATCCAACTCCGCCGAGATATTTCTTGGCGAATGAATCATCAAAATCTTCTATAACGGATTTTCCAGTTGAAAGGTTCACCTTTAAGATTTTGCCCCAATATCCGCCCTTTATGGACATAAAACTTCTCCCTCTAGAATAAATCAGCAAAAACTATTCAACAACGGGAGATATTTAATGTTAATGCCCACAGAAGGTGCTATGCATCCTTCATCTGCCAATCCAGCCTGTACTACCAGATTTAGAATGGGAGATTAGGACAGCCTCACCCTCGAAGAAGAGACTTCAATAATCAAAAGTAATCGGGGCAATGCTTCTGTGATCGTATTGCTATGAATGGAATATCCGAAAGCAAGCAACGGATCCTCATAAACAAATTTATAGAGCTATTTGAAGAGGTAAGTATTGGGAAAAGGAAAACTGCTTGGTCAAATATTAGCGGCTGAGGGCCGGTAGTTCAGCCTGGAATGAACGCCTGACTTGCACTCAGGAGGTCGGGGGTTCAAATCCCCCCCGGTCCACCAAAATTCTAAAACTTTGAATTAAGCCGAAATTGCATTCTTTCAGATATTAAGCCACTAAAGTTCTTAGTCGAATTCGCCTAGATCGCTTTTTGGATCATTTCTATTGCTCTACGCGCCCTTTCGATATCATCCGTCACGTCCTTATAGATGAAAAACACTCCTTTAAGCGAATCCACGAGCCTTGGATCCCATAGCATTTCAATTATGATGTCTATCTGATTTTTAAGCCTCTCTAAATTCCCCCTCTTCAGATGCCTAACTATCCTGTCGACATCAGCTCCTTCCATCAGCACAACTATATCCCTTTAATCGGCCCTTCTTCCCGAGTGTATCTTGATAGCTATGAGGAGCTCCCTTTCAGGTACTCTGCATTTAACTGATAGCTCTATGCCTGATGCCTCCGTTGCTATTGAATGCCTCCTTATGTACTCGTAGCTCCATGAAGCATTCGTAGCTCTGCAAACTAGGCTTCCAACCAAGAGATCCACCGTCGCTGGTAGACCATCTATCCTCTTGATGTAGCTCACAAATCTCCCTCCGTTCGCCTCGTCGAAGCCAGCCCCTTCGGCATGCTGTTCGAATACACTCTCCTTGAGGATCTTCGTGAAGGTGTCTAGATCCTTCTCGTCGACTATCACATCGAGTTCTACCGAGAACCTGTGCCTTCCGAGACCGCTGACAGCATAACCACCCACCACGATGAAGTTGAGACCAGCGTCAGCGAATGCTCTGATGGTTTTGAGGATCTCGTTCTCTCTATGAAGAGCGCGGCCATAACCTACCACTAGAGATTTGTTTTAGCTTCTCTGTACTTGGCGCCTGATCCTAAGCCGTACATTTCGGCTAACATTTCAAAGGCTGGCTCGTAGCTGTAGATGTTCCTCCTGCAGAACTTGACGGTCTCATCTAATGGTATGACCTTGAAGCCCTCAACTTCTTTAGCTCTAAACTCATCTTCGGGGTATAAGACATAGAAGGCTCCGAACAATGTCCTTTTGATAGGCTCACCGTTCACGTGAAATCTCCTACCCTTGGACTCAAAGAACCTCTCCCATTTTACTAATTTATCTTTCTTGACCTTCAAGTGAATCGGGTAGAAGACGAAGAAGCGGTCAACATTATATCCGCCCTTGGTCCAGAAGAAGACCGCGTCAGGACCCGTGAACGCATAGTCCATCGCGGCCTCTCTGACCACCTCGTACGCGCCTCTAACATTGAATCTTATCTCCAAGTACTTTTTGGGGGAGTTCACCCTATACCTGCCCAGCC
>QMUP01000239.1 GCA_003660635.1 Candidatus Wolframiiraptor sp. | reverse complement strand
TTGACGTTAGACCTCTTTTTGAGCGTGTTAAAAGTCATGACCCAATTCAGAGGGAAATTGATGAGTTGGCTTTGGAAATGCTGGGCCTAAACCATTGGAAACCGAGATTAGACGAAATCTATAACGCAGTAGCAAAAGAACTGGAAACAATGCATAAAATCCTAGAAACCTCAAGAAAAAAGCCCAAAAGAACAAAAATTCAACAAAAAGAAGAGAAAGAAAAGGGGAGAACTGAAAGTCTTACAAAATGGTTTAAAGAGTAAACATCCATATAAGCTAAATTAGGAGTGCATTAAAATGTTTGGCGATTAAACACCATTAAGGCGTAGCTTTGAAATCGTGAGTTAATTTTGATTGTGCTTTAGAAATCATATAGAATCTCGTATTAGGAACTTATCGCTGTTGAAAATTTGTTTTTGGGCTTTTATTTGAGGATGGAAAATTTTTTATTCTGATTCCGAATGCAACATATATTTTAATTGTATAGGAGCATATTGAACATGAAAGTTGCAAGGATTATCTTTGAAAGGAAAAAACTTAGGCTTTTAAAGTTAAAGGCGAAAAGAACTGGGGTCTGGTTTAAGGCTTTAACAAATCTTGATCGAGTTTTAATTGATTTAGTGATAAAGGTGGTCGATAAGGTGCGAAGCGTAAAGTTAGCTATGTCATTATGCACTGTTGTTAGAAAGTTGGAAGAAGCTTTGGAGAATAGAATTTCTCGGATTATAAGAACAATAGGCTTTCCGCTTGCCTGCAAAATTGTCTTACTCGCGAAAAAATGGGGAAACTCTTCGGCTGAAAAATGGCTATCAGACATATCTTTCGCAAGATTTCTTGCGATAATGCATCTTAACAGCAACCGAGCTGCAGTCTACTATTAGATAAAGTAGAAAGAGTAGTTGCCTTGATAAATTTAGTTTGCATATTTCTAGTATGCTTCACCTCAGTAGTATTAGCGTGGTCATTTTATAATCTCCTTATTTTAATAGCTGGCATTAAACATATGCGGCGTAGTAAAAGAAAAGCCGAGAACCGTTCTTTTTACGAAGGATACTTATATACATTTTCGATAATCGTCCCCGTTAAGAATGAAGGGAAAGTCATAGGCAGATTACTTGACGCTTTATTAAGGCTTAGATATCCCAAGGATAAAATGGAGATTATTATTGTTGAAGACGGATCAACAGATGGAACTATCTTGCTGGTTCATGCGGCTTTCCACGGGTGGGCCCTCCTCTACTCGGACAATAGTAGTATCCAAATTGTAAATTATAGATATGCCATTCCAGAGGAAGTAGCTCAAGCCATTTTTGAAGATAGCCACTTGAAAGTTTATCTTATTTGGTGGATTCCAGGCGAGGGTTGGCATGGGCTAGCAAGTTTACCTCCTTGCTTTATTGAAGTCTTCCGCAGTGGACGGATTGCCGCTTATGAGTATGTCGAAGTTTAGTGAAAGACGGGGCAAAGTGGCCAGAATTAGAATTCTCATGAGAAGACTGAGAAGTTATTTTAGAGAGAATTGGGGGGCGCCTGCCATAATATGCTTTATGGTGTTGCTGTTGGTTGCCGCGTTGTTTTTAGCGGGAGACATGGAAGAGATAGCGGACGCAATTGCTGTGTGTGCATACTATTTTCTCGTAGCGGGAGTCGTTCTCCAAATAATTTGCTACGTTAAATTTGGTTCAAAAAAGGAAAATGACTGAAAGTAAGCAGACGTTTATATATGGTGTATATGAGGTTTTAGAGCGTAAACCGAAGCGGGACGTTCCAAGCGTATCGATTATAATGCCTGCTTATGAATTGGAGGATAGAATAGAGTGGGCTATAGAGCATGTGGAGGCGGCGGTTGGGGCATTAACGGATGATTATGAGATAATAGTTGTGGATGACGGTTCGAATGATGGAACTTACTTGCGGGCGTTAAATCATCGTAGGAATCCGCATGTTAAGGTTTTGAGGCATCGCTGTAATAGGGGGAAGGGAGCGGCGATAAGGACTGGTGTGAGGTATGCGACGAAGAAGTATAGTATTTTGTTGGATGCTGATATGGAGATAGATCCTAGGAGTATGAGGTTTCTTGTTGATGGTTTGAAAAGTTATGATTTGGTTGTTTGTTCGAAGAGGCATCCGAGGTCTGTGTATAGGGCGCCTTTTGTTAGGCGGTTGTTGAGCGTTACGTTTAATGTTTTGGTTAAGTTGCTTTTGGGAATTAGGTTTGGGGATACTCAGACTGGTTTTAAGGCTTTTAGGACTGAGGTTCTTAGGAGGATTATGGATGTTGTTGTGGTTAAGAGGTATGCGTTTGATGTTGAGGTGTTGGCGGTGGCTAGTATGTTGGGGCTTAGGGCTTTGGAGGCTCCTGTGCGGATTGTGCAGAGGTCTATGTTTAGGTTTGGGGAGGCTTTGCGGATGTTTTTGGATGTGTTGGGGATTGCGTATAGGCTTAGGGTGAAACGGTGGTATCAGAGGAAGTTGAGGGGTTTGGTGGATGGGCGGGCGTTATAGGATTCTTTGGTTTAATTGGCGTTGTTGGGTTAATCCTGAGATGGGTGGGGCTGAGGTTTTTACGCGTGAGGT
>QMUP01000238.1 GCA_003660635.1 Candidatus Wolframiiraptor sp. | reverse complement strand
CCTTCGACCACTTTCAAGAGCCTAAAAAAGCGATCTCAGAGTTTTCGAGGGTTTTGAAGGTAGGAGGACTGTGTGTGATCTCCACGCTGAATAAGGAGCATCTCAAGTTACTTAGGAGATTACTCGGTATATCGGCTGATAAGGTTCCTTTTCTCGGCGAGACCATTCCTCCAACCCTTGTCTACGAGACTGGGCATACGGGTCTAGAAATCCAGCAGATGCTGTCGACCTACGGCTTTAAATCGATTAAGCTCATGGGATGCTGTTACTGGGGATTATTCACGCCATTCATACCTGAACCCATGTTTAGGTTGCTGGAGAAACTGTTAGTCAAGCTTAAGAACTCCATGAAACACGCCGCGTTGCACGTGGTTGTGGCCAAGAAGTCTCCTAAATAACTTCTTCGAAAGCAGAGATATTCTGAAAGCTTATTTAAGACGCTTTTAACACATCTAGCTGAATTCATATGCGAATTTATAAAATTTATAATCAATCTTGAATCAGGTATCCTCGATGAAGCCTAAGCATAGCTTAGATGAGAAAGATCTTCGGATACTGGAAATACTTCAAAATGATGGGAGGGCGTCGTATTCCCAGATCTCGAGGAAGCTTGGGATGAGCGAGGCGGCGATCTACTCTAGGATTCAAAAGCTCTTAAGGTTAGGCGTCATAAGGAGATTTCAGGCCGTCTTGGATCCTGAGAAACTCGGTTTCACCCTCACAGCCTTCATCGCGATAACTGCTCAGCCGTCAAAGTATGAGGATGTCTTAAAGGCTTTAGCCGAGATACCGGAAGTCCAAGAGATCTACGACGTTACAGGAGACTATTATTGCTTGGTTAAGCTTAGGACTAATGGCAGGGAGAGCTTAGCAGAGATACTTGACCAGATAGGATCTCTAGATGGAGTGGCGTCCACCGAAACTAGGATCGTCTTGAGAACAATAAAGGAAGATTACGCTCTACCCCTCACTAAGCATAAATGATCTCGACTAGTTTAAGCAGGTTTTCAGCTACATAGGTTGGCTTAAGATTCGGCGGGAGATCTATTAGATCTTCTCTCCTCGAAACCCCTGTTAAGACCAAAGCTGTGTCGGCTCCAATATTCTTTCCAGCTAATATATCGGTCTCAAACCTATCCCCAACCACCAAAACCTCATCTGGACTCACTTTAAGTCTCCTTAAAGCAGACTCCATGATTATCTTCGAAGGTTTACCTATAACTATGGGCTCTATTCCAGATGATTCTCTTAATGCCGCCACTATTGCTCCAGCCCCTGGGTCAAGTCCATCTGGAGTTGGATAGGTTTTATCCGTGTTCGTCGCCACAAATTTTGCTCCATTCAGGATGGCTCTGAGACCGGCTCTAAGCTTCCAGTAATCCACTTCACGATCCAGTCCAACTACCACGTATTCCGCTTCATCCCACTTCTCAATCGGAAGCGGCACATGTCCAATCCTCTTACAATATTCCTTGAATCCTCTCCCAGTTATCGGTAGTATCTTGCTTCTCCCCGAACTCTCCATTATGTAGGTTGCGGCCACCTCGCCCGACGTTAAGACATTATCCTCAACACATTCGATGCCTAGCCTCCTGAGCTTGACGCAATACTCTTCTGATGTGTGGCCTGAGTTATTGGTAAGATACATGATCTTGACTCCCGTCTTTCTTAACCTCTCCACGGCCTTATCGGATCCGGGAGTTAGCCTGTCTCCAACATATATGCATCCATCCAGGTCTAAGATGAATGCCTTGTAACGCTTTCTCATCGTCGGGGATTAGATAGTCCCACCTTAAATGATTTACAGAATTGGGCTAATGATTTCAACCATATAAAGAGATTTTAGCGGGCTTTCAACGACCGTGAATCGCTAGGAATAGGTTATGGTTGAGAAGATTCCGGAGATCCTGCTCAAAGATTTCCTCTTCTCCGCGAGAGTCAGATCCGATTCCTGAACGGCCTCAATGAGCTCATAGATCCATCTATCTTCATCGACGTGATTTGGAAGTTCTTTGAATAGCATCGCTGGGTCCCTCAAACTGGGATATACTTGATATAGTTCTATGCATGCGGCGGCCAGAAATCTTATGGTCGCTGGTCCAACGCCTCTTAGGGCTAAGAGTTCTTCAAAGTCTCTCGGCGAACGCTTGTTCGCCATCATTATTGTAGACCATTTAATCCTTGGTACATCGGTTATATGTTGAGAGAATTCTTGACCATCTAGATCCGTTAAGGTTAGTTGCCCACTCGGCGGGCTTCTATAAAATCTCCTGAGAGAGCTTAGATCATCGTTGACTGCCTCAACGCAGACTTTTCGCGCATCTTTGCTATCTTCATCAGTCATGTCTAAAACCAATTCTTCCCTCGAAGTCGAGACGATTCCGCTGTGCGGCTCCTCGACGAAATTCCTTAACCCCTTAGAGATCCAGTGATATCTTCTCACCAGATTCGTCATAGGCTTTATTCCCTGCTGAACTATGACCCATTCCCCATCCATTGAGACGAGCATGATGTGTAGATATAATTGGAATCCATCCTGAATCGCGGCGCTATCGACCTTCGCGACCATCCTGCTGGCATATT
>QMUP01000237.1 GCA_003660635.1 Candidatus Wolframiiraptor sp. | reverse complement strand
TCTCTCTTGAAAAAATGTGCATTACAGTTACTATAGTGGCGGGAACCGCTGAAATTAGGTATATGGAAATCATGAATGGAATGCTGAGTGAAGTGAAAAACATCATAGAAATAAACCATGAACCTAAGTAGGAAGCGGGCAACACAACAAAATACGTTTTCGAGTGATGAATATACGCCAGCAAAGGTGCTATAAGAGTGAAAAGTAAGAGAATCAAGGCAACGTATACATTTACAGAAACTGAAAAAACTAAGGTTAAGCCTATTAAAACAGAGAAACTAATCGTAACCATAAGGAGACAAATAGATAAAGTGTAAATCTTCTCACTCATACTGGTAAACTTTTCTAAAAATCAGAATATTAACAATTATCCTTGAAAGTTTTAAAATAGGTTCCATAATAGATAGGCTCTTTGTTGGTATTTCTTGATTAATGGTTATTTTGGAAAACATTTAATGTATAAATTCCTGAAATGATCCCATAGAAAATTCCAACATAATGAGCGAAAATATTCACCGCATTTCCTTGAGAAATAATTATATCACTTGGAAATAATGACATGAGAAAGGTAAAATAAACAAGAACAACCGTAAACGCTATTGTTGCTATTTTCTTCATATGTAGATTCCGTTTTGCGGAGTTTAGTACCTCCTTTCCAACTTTGGAAAGTAAGGTTAGTCCCACAGAACAAGTTGCGATAAAAACTACTAGATTGTAAAGACCGGAACTGATATAAGGAAACGCTATTGCAGATCCTGTTAGAAACATTAGTGAGGTTAAAAAGTATAGCGTACTGCGCTCGCTTTGAAATAAATCTCTAACAAAAATACATAGTGAAGGTACTGTTAACCCGATTAGTCCAGCAACAACCGTAGATAGCCCACAAGAAACCAAAGATCGTTTAATAACAAAATTTGCTATTAGTGCAAATGAAATGTTGTATATAAAGGGCAAAAGAGCGATGATTAAGAGTAATGAGATAAGGAGTTGCTTTCTTCGGTTTGAGATTCTGTTTATTATATAAATAAAAACACCGAAGGAAATGAAGGACGTAAGGTTACCCAGTAAATGGTTGAAGTTTGCGTGAACAAATATTGACATAAAGAATGTTGCTAAATTCCAAGTATCTGTTCTCGCCTTAAGAGCCTCCTGCATCTCAGTTGGCAAAAAAGAAATGAAAATGCATAATACCGATACAAAAATGAATACCGCAATAATAATAAAATCTATGGTCTTTTCGTTTGCTTTCATCGCATTACATTATGAAATTCTTCCTATAAAAGGCGTTTAATAACTCTATATACGAATTACCTAATCGTAAATTCTTAATCTCTACTGCTGTTAAGCTACATCAATCATTAATGGCTTTTTCTAAAAATTTAGCACTATTGACGTTAAGTAAAGTCTTTGAGTTTCTCTGTCAGTCTTGTCCAATCTTCGTTTTTTAGTACTCCCTTTTTTCTCAGAAAATGAAGGAGTCGTTTAAAGTCTCTTGGCCTAGTGTATACCATGTAGTTGTACTCATCGATAATTTTAGGTAGGAATTCTCTGTCGCATAGTCCAGAAAGCACTTTAAGCGCTATTGCTCTTTTCCGATTGTAAACCTCCTCCTCTTCTTCTTGTTCTTCCTCAAGAAACTCTTCAAGCCATTCCTCTTCTTCTAATTCTTCCCAAATTCTGGAGTCTATCGTTTCTCTATCCATCGATCGATTTCTCCAGGTTCTTCCTGAGCTTCACTAGGCATATCAGTAACATATCCCGATTCTTCCTCGTCCACTTGTGTTGACACAAAAAGCTCTTGGACTTCCTCCCACCTTCTTCGTTCAACATCAAACTCCTCTAAGAAAGCTTTGTCATACCAAGTTTCATAATAGCTTGGGTCTTCAATATAAGACAAATCCACAGAATACCTTTTTTCCAGTAACGGATGTTCTTCAATATAAGTTTCAACTGCTTCTTCAAGTTCATCTTGCATCTCAGGCAGGAAGATTTTTGCGTAGATTTCGCCTCTGGCGAGAGATGCATTACCCAGAATGTACTGCCGTATATTTCTATCCCACATAACGAAGAGGTGCGGATGTAAGACATGGAGTATTTTCGATGCATCTGTCGATTCATATTTAAGTGAACAGCTTGCAATCTTATCAAATACGAAAGCTATTCTACGTAAAAGGTTTTTATCGTTAAAATCTGCTGTTTCAAGTCTTATGCGACTAAGATCTTTAAGAACTGGCAGTATTTCCTCATAGGCTTTCTTGAATTTTGCCGGCATTCCTTGGAAGTGAGGATCCCATGACAAGATGAACCCGAAAAGCTTGAAGATTTCACAATAAGATGGTGATGCTTCCCACTCACGCAAATTTCTACATTGCATGTAAGAATCGTAGTAGATTGCTCTCTTCTCGATTATATGGTATGCTTTGTGTGCTAAAAGAAGATCTCTATAATGCATCTAAATCACCTTTCATTCGTTGAATTGCTTGAATAATACTTTAATAACCATTGTTTGGCTTTTTGCTTTGCTGTAGAATCGTCTTTTGCATTTATAACCGTTAAGAAGGAATCTCCTTCAAATAAGTAATATTTA
>QMUP01000236.1 GCA_003660635.1 Candidatus Wolframiiraptor sp. | reverse complement strand
TATGGCTCGATAATAGATGCCGCTATTAGCCAGAACTTCACCTATGCTCTTGAGAAGATCCATGAATTATATGGCGTCTATATTCCTGAGAACGTGAAATATGTTTATGATAGATTTAACGAGCTGCTGAGTAAAGAGGTCTCGAAACTCGATCAAACAAGCATTTTTCTAAACGAGACCAAGCTAAAGTTATCCCAAGGCTTACTCGAGAACGCCACGAGAACTCTGAAGAACGCTGAGACATCATTGGCCGAGGCAGATATTATACACCGTGAATTGGAGGATTCCTCTAAAGAATTTTCGAGCGTTCTTGGAATATCTCTGCCTCAACTATCACGTAAGCTTGAAGAATTAAGGGATCTGATTCAAGAATATCGCGATGAAATCTACTCGCTCTCACTCCAGATCAAGCAGCTTAAGAAGAAGGAAATCATAGGCACAAAGCTAACCTTGTGGGCAAGCTCCTCCGAGGCTTGGATCGGGTCGCGGATTATGATCTATGGAACTCTCCGCGATGAAGACGATAATCCAATGATGGGGAGAACTGTGACGATATGCCTCGATGGAAGGAGAATTAAGGAATTTGTCACGCATGAGGATGGGAGCTTCTATGGTTCCATCGATATTCCATATCTCTATGAGCCTAACGTTAAGCTGTCTGCAGAGTATATTCCAAGGGGAGATGATTTAGGGAAGTTTAAGGCCTCTAGGTCAAAGATTATAATGCTGAGTTTGATCTATGATACTCCAACGATAAATGTCTATGTCGATAAGATGAATGCCACTCCGCTTGAAACACTTAAGGTCACAGGGCAGATTTTAACGAGCAGCGGAATTCTTCCAGATAGTCTTCATGTAGACGCGTTTGGCGAGACCAGGGTGGTCAGAATCTCTGGAGATGGCTTCTTTAACCTCACGATAAATATCCCTGGAAGAGCCTCGACGGGCATCCATGAGATAATCTTCTACACGGAGGCTCATGATATCCTGGCTCCGGCTCGAAATGTGACCAAGATAAATGTGTATAGGATTCCGGTTCACTTATCCATTAAGGCTCCTACGATAGCCCTAACTGGAACACAGATGTTGATCGAGGGAAAGCTATCGACCGCTGGAAACTTCACTAGTAACGCTCTTGACGGCGAACTCGTCTTAGAATTTCTTGGAGATAGACATATTCTAAAGGTTGAGAATGGAACATTTTCGGCAAATCTAAGCATTCCCTTAATGACGTCAAGCGGTTTCACGGATCTCGTGATCAAGTTTGATCCAGTCAACCCAGTCTATAGCCATTCCATCACGAGGCTCAAACTGTTGACAATTAATCCAATAATAATCCTCATACCATTATTCGGGGTGATTTACCTATCGAAGACTGCTGTGAAGGCCATATCTTTGAAGAGAAGGCCGAGGCCTGAGATCACGGCTAAGAAAGCTGAGGCCGTTAAGGAAATTGAGCGAAGGATTGGAGGATTAGCAGAGATTGCGAAGATCTACCTCGAAGCCGTTAAGGTGGTTGAGAAAATGATTGGAGTCGCTAGGAAGCCGAGCGAGACGATTAGAGAATTCCTCAATAGAGTGATCGATATATTGGGTGAGAAGGCGGCGATATTCGAGGAGATCAGTTACATAGCTGAAACAGCGATATATGGTGGTGTTAAGCCGGACATGAAACTCGTTAGAAATCTACTGGATAAGATGAGGAGGTGGATACATGAAGCGTAGCATCGCCATTACATTGCTTCTCACGATAATCGTGATCATGCTTATAATCTATCTAACCCCATCCTCAGAAGATTTTGATCGGGAGAACCCTTATTGGAACGGGTTCTCAAATCTCTACACGGCTCATCATCCACAATTGATTAAAGATGTATTTGATGAAAGATTATTTCCAAGTCCATCTAACACTGCGTTTCTAATAATTGGGCCTGAGAGAAATTTCACGGGATATGAGGCTTTGATCCTTAGACGGTTTCTGGAGGCTGGTGGAAGAATAATTTTGGCGGATGACTTCGGGAGCGGGAATGAGCTACTGGAATTGCTTGGAGTCGATGCACGTTTAAATGGGTCATTACTGGTTGATCCGCTCTTCAAGGAACGTAACATGAAGTTTCCGAGGATACGGGATGTGAAGATATCTGGAGTTGACGAGATAGTCTTTAATTACGCGACGATAATAGAGGGTTGTCAAAATCCACTGGCGCTTAGTAGCTCTTACAGCTTTCTAGACCTGAACCTGAATGGGGAATGGGATGAAGGTGAACCTAAGGGGCCGTTCACCGTCGCATGTAGGCTTAATGTCGGCGAAGGATCGTTGATAATAATCTCCGATTCGAGTATTTGGATAAACTCGATGTTCGAGATTAAGGATAACCGCATGCTTTTGGAGAAATTGATTGGAAATAGGACTATGATGATGGATTATTCTCATCGAGTTCCAAGCCGATTAACGTCGGCCAAATCTATGGTCGAATCTTTGACCAAGATACTGCTGACGCCGGAGGCTAGATATGCTATACTTGTGGGAGTGATTCTCGTGATCACGAGATATAGGAAGGGTATTAGAGCTGTCGAGAGTGAGGTTGAAAAGATTTTA
>QMUP01000235.1 GCA_003660635.1 Candidatus Wolframiiraptor sp. | reverse complement strand
ATGTCCACCCTGAATCGTCCTTGGCTTCTCTGAGACTACTCCCTTAGCTCTCACCGGATTATATGGCTTTATCTCGCTGATGGTTGCTGCCCTTACTAAATGAGCATCCGTTCCCTGATTCGTTCTGAATATCACCCAGCGCTCGATGGGCTCCCTTGAAATTACGAGTTCATGGCCGCGTCTAACGGCTTCAGCCGTCTCCCCCCTTATGCCATAGAGAACCGGATCGGGTCCATGCGGGGTTATGAGGACCCTACCCTCTTCATAATCGAAATTATTGAAGACTAGACTGCCCAGTTCCTTATCCATTCTGACAACTGATTCCGCATCGATCCTCCGCTTCGTTCCACGATTCTCCGGAACTCGATAGGCAAGAAGCTCATAAGTATAGTCGTCTTTGAGCTCTTCTCCTATAGCGGCTAAACCCCCAATTATCCCCCTTCCCCTCTTAAATCCAACGGCCTCAGCATGATACTTCTTTATGAGGCTTAAAGCCTCATCCATACTCACAAGTCCAGTTATAGCCTTTCTTGCGAAATCCCTAATCTCATCAGGCACATCTCCGTATAAAAAGACTATTCCCGGATCGGTTCCTTTATACTCAAGATCAGCATTCTCCTCAATAGCTTGAATAACACATTCCCTTATCTCATCTAACAGAGACTCCTCACATTCAATTCTCAGGCAGAGAGCACCATTCCCCCTAGTCTTCCACGGAACATTCGGATTCAATCTTATCAGTCCAGGATAATCGAGGAATGATGCTCCAAGATCATGCAGCCTCTCAACTAGCAGAGCCGCTATGTATGTCGTGCATCCTCCACGAGGAGAGTCAGTATCATCGAATCCAATATTCAGTTTCATTCATGCCTCAATCCCAAGAAGCAGATGTCCCGAAGAGGCATTTTATTTCTTAAGGCGGAAGGGAATAAATTAAGTTTGTCGGAGTGCATCGAAAATCCTTATTAATGAATTATGACTTTATGATTTCTTGCCGGATGACGAAAAGGCATTTGATTGACTATGGGATGATAGATCAGAGTTAAACCGACGGGGTTCAGCTTACATTGTGTTGGTGAACCTTATGTAAGCCTTGGAGTCCATTAGGCTCAGTCCCCCTCTTGAGTTCATTGGGGGGCTTATCATCGCCTTATGTAGCTGTTTCGGTTTTCATAGGCGTTGATGTGTGTTCGTGGATTTTATGTATCTATATGCTAGTATGTATGCTGATGTTGTATGCGTATCAAGTCTTAGTTTTTTAGCTATTAATTCAGCGTCTTGGGATGAGTATGCTGGATTCACCCCGCAGAACTTCTTGCCTCTTTTCGCCACCATTACCTTCGCGTGAGTAAGCAATTGTCTTTTAGGAAACTTACTTAGCTTTCTATTGGCATTTCTGTTATTAGTCTTCTTTTTCCTTCTCTTCCCCAATCTCTCGAACACGAAATACTCAACATTATGATGGCATGCATAATCTATCAGCTCCGACAGGGCTTTAAGCCTCATATCTTTAGCCTTGTCTATCGGGAATCCCTGTTGGGTGACTTCTGGGAAGTGCTTTACCTTAACGTCTAGCAACTCTCCACTATCGTTGATTATGGCCATGTTTATCCTGTCGCTGTTTAAGTCAAATCCAGCGATGTGGGAAGACCTGCCTCTTCTCTCTATCTTCTTGCCCAAATGCTTACAGTATAGCTCAAGTGGTACGTATACGTGGATTCTGTAATCTTCCCCTACCTCAACCCCATAATTAATGGTTCCGCCAGATAATTCCTTTAACAATGGTAGGTACCTCTTGCCGAATATGGCTTTGGCGTAAATCCATTCATGCCTTCCATCGGCATGCGGAATCTTTATCTTAACAATGAAGCAATCATCTGATGGGATTAATCTGATGTTTCTATTTCCTTTTTCAGCCGTTTTGCCGACGCTGAAAAGAAATTTCTTCTTCAATTTCAGGTAAGGTCGCTCCCCCCACAGCTTAGCCTTTTGATACGCCGAATGGGCATAATGTGCATTGGAAATGTACGAAGTTACCCTCCTCTCGGCATTATTCCAATCCAGCCCCGCCTTAATCAGGTGGTGAGCCATTTTAACGGTATCTCTGAACACCCTCATGATGTGGAGCAACTTCCCTTCAGCTACCTTGTCCGTAATCAGCAACTTCCCATTTACGGCTACACATTCCCTACGTGTTTTTTAGCCACAGCCTTATCGCCTCCTCCACCGCCTCCCTTAATGCCCTCTTCTTAACTCCCTTGACCTCTAGAACCCTCTTTCTAAACTCCAGCTCTAACCCATCGTCTATCCTAACGTGGATTATACCCATACTTCAAAACACCAAAATACTTATATAAAACAACTCTTATATAAAAATTCTGGCATCGAGACCGATGAGGCATCGAGGTCTATGAGGTTGAATGCACCCATGTTCGCCGAGGGAGGCAGACCTCCGTAGGAGGGCATGGGGAAGACAAAGGGTAATGAATGATTACATAGGCCTATAAATGCCTATGTAATCTGGAACCCTCGCATCTCCCATCGGAGAAGATGCTTGGCGTGAATGCTGTGATATGCGAGCATGGAATTGAGCATGCCACGTT
>QMUP01000024.1 GCA_003660635.1 Candidatus Wolframiiraptor sp. | reverse complement strand
GTAAACCGTGACCACCGTGAAGAATATTGAAAGAATTGCGGGGATCCCTGTCTGCGCGGAGATCCATCCGAGATATCTACCCGTATGGAATATGACGTATCCCATTATGCAAGGCCCGATAAAGGGTATGTAACCGATCATGGTTATCAAAAAATTGTTTAAGAAGATCTGTAGCTCCAGATTCTCCCCACTCATTTCCTCGAGCCTTTTAGCCAATTCCTCCGCTTCCTCATCTCCGAGGGGGAAGGCTGACCCTATCGCGAGGATGGCAAATAGGAGTACTGTAATTATTGCGGCGAACTTTAACCGAGTGATCAAAACGTCCTTCGCTGTCAAATTCTCGATCTCGCCTTTCTCAAGATCTCCTCATTTATTCTATTTATCTTTCGCAGCTCCGTAACCCGTGGGAGGGCCATAGGATCCGCGTTCTTTAAGATCGACACATAAAGCGAGACACAGCCATTAGCATGAAAAGCTCCAGTAGCTCCTCGAGACCCCTCGAATCGGCTTTCAAGGATAAACACCTCTCTCCTCCAAGGAACAGGGTCGAGGTCTCTATCGTCTCTTTCATCTCGGAGCACCTTCCAATCTCGAGACGACTCCCCCGAGTTCTTCAGCTAATTCCGTTATGATCTTTTCCACTTTATCGAGTGTTTCACGGCATATGCGGGGATTCTGCGCGATTATCCTCATGTAGAGGTTTATGATGGATTCTCCTTCCTCGCGTCTCGGATGGGATTTTACATAAACCGTAGGGAACCTCGATCTCACGTCATCTATTTTTGGCGCTAATGTGGATTCTGGAACCCCTTTTATCAGAAGCCATCTGTCGGCTGTGTGGATCTTTTTTACGCTCCTCTCCAGTAAAGGCTTAACCCTCTTCTCGAAGATGTTTTCCAATTCATTTGGGACTCCTGGGAGACATACTATCCTCGTCTTCTTGAATTTCAGAAGAACTCCCGGAGCCGATCCGACTTCATTCTCCAGTGGTTTTGCCCCTCTAGGTAGCATAGCCATCTTCATCCGGTGGGGGGTGAGTTCCGGGCTATCGACTATACCCTTCTCGAAGAGTTCTAGATATTTCTTCCTGACCATCTCTAGAGCCCTCTTATTTAAGACGAGTTTCCGGCCAACGGCCTTGGCAACCCCCTGAAGGGTTACGTCGTCGTAGGTGGGGCCAAGTCCTCCCGTCGTTATCACCCAATCAATCTTCCTCCTAAACGAGTCTTTTATCACAGAACTGATCTCCCCAACCTCGTCGCCGACCGCGATTATCCTGCAAACCTTTCCGCCGAGACCACTGATCTGCTCCGCCAGCCATTTCGCATTCGTGTTCAGGATTCTTCCGTCTAGGAGTTCGTAGCCTATGGAGATTATATCGAAGGTCGTTTGAAGCCTTCTCTTAGATTTCATCTAAATAGCGGAGAGTCGATTTACCTATATAACCCTTCTGAATAAAGAGGATCTTCGACGCGCCCCCTCTTTTTGGGATTTTCGAGGAGAGAATACAAATAAGGGGCTAAGGCAAAATCCTATCCGGTTGGTGTATTGGGGGATGAGTATATCGAGGCCGCCGACCTTACCAACTAAGGAAGATTGTAAGGCTGTTTTTCAGGAGTTATTAAAGAAAGAGGGGGAGGCGGTGGCGAAGAGGTGTGGGGTCATCTTTCTCCCGCCTTCAAAGCCCGGGAAAAAGCGAGGTAGATATGTCGTAAATCTTTTAGTGAAAACCTACTCCGTTGAACTCGACTCCGAGGAGATTATAGATTTGGTTGCGGGAAAGGAGGCCCCCAGCGAGATATCATTTCTGATACTTAGGTATCTCTCGTCCTCCGCGGGGGTAGGTAGAAAGGAGGATTGGGTTCCCTTTGACCAGTTTCCTAAGACCAAGCGTTATAAAAGCTACTTCGCTAGATATGTGCTTAATCCGTTTGCACGAACCTTCGGCTATGCTCCTAAAAAATATGAACTCGTCTGTAGGAGGCTTGGGGGAAAGAAGGAGAGGCTCGGAGGTCTGAGTTATTCTTTCTCTTTTTTGCCCAAGGTGAGGATCCTGACGCAGCTTTGGAAGGGTAAAAAAGAAGACTACATCGCTCCAACAACGAATCTCATGTTTAACTACTCGGCGAGACACTTTTTCTCGGCTGAAGATCTCCTCCTCGCGGGCCGCGTCATGGTCTCGATAATGGAGGCTGAGGCGAAGAAGCTATAATGTCAGATGACTAGAAGTTTGGTGGCTCGCTGAGATGTTAGAGGGTGTAAAGGGTATACTCAGAGGATTGGTTAAGGAGCTCGGCACGAGAACCCTATCAGAAAAAGAAATTCAACGATACGTGGAGAACTTTAAGCTCCAATTAGTGGCGAATGATGTGGCCGTGGAAGTTGCAGAGGATCTCGGGGAAAGGCTCGCGGCAAAGCTGAAAGAATTACGTCTTAAAAGGTTTGAAGATTCATCCGCCGAAATTAGGAAGATGATGACTGAGCTTATAGATGATATCTTACAAGAAGGCGACTTAGAGGAGGTTCTCGAAAAAATAAGGGAGAAAACCTCAGGTGGAGAACCCTTTGTGATATTATTCGTTGGGCCGAATGGTAGTGGTAAAACAACGACGATAGTTAAGATCGCACATTATCTTAAAAGGCTCGGGTATCCTTCCATAATAGCTGCCGCAGACACGTTTCGAGCTGGCGCGATAGAGCAGATTCAGAAACTCGCTAAATCAGTCAAGGTGAGGGTTGTTAGTCAAAGGTATGGTGCCGACCCCGCTGCCGTTGCGATGGACGCCGTGATGAGCGCTAAGGCGAATAATATCCCGGTAGTCCTCATAGACACCGCGGGGAGAACAGAGGTTGATCGAAACCTCCTCGAGGAGATGCGGAAGATCAAGCGGGTTGTAAACCCCGACCTGGTAATCTATGTGGGGGACGCGTTGGCGGGGAATTCGGCCGTAGAACAGGCTAGGAGATTCAACGAATACGTGGGGATCGATTATATAGTCTTAGCTAAGCTGGATGCCGATGCGCGTGGTGGGTCGGCGATATCGATAAGCAGGTTAACCGGTAAGCCGATACTGTTTGTCGGTGTGGGCCAGGAACTAGGCGACTTAAAGCCGTTTTCCAAAGAATTGATCAAGTCGATTTTGTTCGGTCCCTAGGTTAGAAAGATTAATCACTCACTTTTCTCGCGTATTGTCGAGGCTGATGCATTTAATCGAGATCCTGAAATCGCTTTCAAGAAAGGAACCGGGGCCTCAGCCGACCTTTCGCGAATTCGAGTTTATCGACTTCCTCCTGATATTGGATAAGGAGGGGCTGATAGGTAGGAAGCGGTTGAGCGAGTATCTGGGGGTCGGCGAAGGCGTCGTCAGGACCATGATTCAGAGGCTGAGATCTCAATCCCTTATAGAGGTCTCTAGGAGAGGGGGCTGTAAGCTCAGCGAGAGGGGCATAGAGGTCGTAGAACGGTTAAAGAAACTGTTGCGAAATGTTGGGCCACTAGATCTTGAACTCCCATGGGATTATCCAAGCAACTATGTTTTGATGGTTAAGGGGGCAAGCGAGAAGATTAGGCGGGGATTAGAGCAGAGAGATGAGGCGATTAAGGCGGGCGCGAAGGCGTTGATGATCTTAACCTATACCAACAACAGGTTACTCATGCCGGGTGTATCTGATCTCACCTCGGAAAAACCCGACTTCGCGGAGAACATAATCAAACTTCTAAGGCCCGAGGAAGGCGACGTAATCCTGATAGCGGCCGGCAGCTCCCTTCTAGAGGCCAGGAAGGGCGCGTTAGCGGCGGCTCAAACCCTTCTCTAGTTTTTCCCGCACATACCTCCTCCATTTTTCGGGTGGAAATCTTTTCTCCATGATGTCTAGTTCGTCTCTGAAAGCCTTCTCGAGATCGACTCCAAACCTATTCGCCAGCTGGAGAAAGAGGGAGAACGCTTGACCAAATTCTCTCCAAACTTCTCCACCAGGTCCTTCGTGGCCCAAATCCGGCGCCTTATACCCCTCTCTAACCAGGATGTAGCGGCCTATCTCCGAAAGCTCCTCTATCAGATGTGTGAATATCTGGGATTCACGGAATGCCTCCCAACCTCGTGCCTTCTCGAACTCTAACATCTTCTTCTGGGCCTCCGAGATTCTCACCCCAGATCACGTTTCCATCTCTACCGGCCCTCAGATAAACCTTGTAAGGGAAAGATATATGACCCGCAATCCCTCCTTAAGCTCGGAAACTCTAGCGAGGTCTTGGCTATGTCGTCCATGGAAGAGACTTTGACAAGAGCGGTCGCGGAACTCCAGGCTATTGAGAAAGCCGTTGCCGAATTACAAGCCCGCGTAGCCACACTTAGAGCGGCGTTGACGGAGTATGAGGGGGCGATGAGCTTGTTAGAGGAACTCGCGAAGCATAAAGAAGGCGTTAGGGTTCTCGTCCCCATCGGCGGAGGAAATTTCCTCCAGGCAGAGATCAAGGAGGTAGGCAACATTAGGGTAAGCCTCGGGGCTGGTGTTGTGATCGAGCAGACCCTCGAAAGAGGTCAAGAGATCATAAGAAAGCGGAGGGAGAACATCACTAAGGCGATAGAACTCCACGAGAGCAGGATACTTCAATACGCCCAGAGGGCCGAGGAACTCCGAAGGCTCATAGAAGCCCTCTCAGCCAGGCTCAGGGAAAAACAGCAACAAACGCGTCCCGGTTGACGGCCTCCTCAAAACATGGCCATTTTTCTTAGGAGCGTAATATCACATTTTTACCCATGCGGGTCGTCTAGTATTTACCGGCTTCTTCTCCGGACAATGTTTTTATATAACCCCCTTGCGAAAAACCTCCATTGATGAGAAGCCCTCAGGATAGGCTTCCCACAAGAACTCGGCGGCCGCATGATAATTCGGCCCTTTCCTCGGGGGGTAGGGTGAGCGTTAGGAAGAGAGCCATTATAGGCTGTTCCCTGATAGGCTTCGGGTCCTCCGCATCTTTCCTCATGATGGCGTTCCTGCTGGGCTCACCGCTCGTGGCCCTCGTGAGCGCGATTCTCGGAATAGTCTCAGCGGTCGATGTCTGGCTATTGCTGAAGTAAGTAGGTGAGCCGGCCGCCGCCCGCTTATTTATTCCGATCCAAACTCCCATCGGGAGAGGTAGTTTTTCTGCTCTTCTGTCAGTTCTTCCAGCTCTATCCCCATAGACTCGAGCTTCAACCTCGCGACGAAGCGATCTATGTCTTTAGGAACATCTAGAACCTCTTTCGGGAGTTTCCCCCTGTTTTCTGCGAGATATTTCGCGGAGAGTGCCTGAAGGCTGAAGGACATGTCCATTACATCGTAGGGGTGGCCCTCTGCGCAGACGAGGTTTACGAGCCTGCCCTCTCCTAAGAGATAGATCCTCTTACCACCTTTAAGGACGTACATGTCGATGCAGGGGGCGATTCTTTCTTTCCCCACGCTAAGCTCCTCGAGATCCTTCTTGTTTATCTCGACATCGAAGTGCCCGGCGTTCGCCAGGATAACTCCATCCTTCATAACCTCGAAATGCTCTCTCCGGATCACGTTTATGTCCCCGGTCGCCGTTATGAAGAGTTCCCCGTGCTCCGCCGCCTTCTTCATGGACTCGACGTTAAATCCATCCATCACGGCTCTTAGGGCTTTTATCGGATCGACCTCGACCACCGTTACCCTCGCCCCCATCCCCTTCAGCCTATGCGCTATCCCCGAGCCCACGTTTCCAAAACCGACTACTACGGCGTCTCTTCCGGCCAATAGCATTCCCGTGGCCCTGATTACGCCGTCTAAGGCCGATTGACCCGTTCCAATAGGGTTATCGAAGAGTCTCTTAGAATCCGCATCGTTTACGGCGATCACGGGATAGAGTAGCTTTCCCTCTCTCGCCATAGCCCTTAACCTGATTACGCCGGTCGTGGTCTCCTCACAGCCCCCAATCACCTCGCGAACTAGATCTTGGGCATCACGGTCCTGTAAGATCTCCTGGACGTAAGCTAATTCCCTCGACTTAACGCCATACCAGAGCTTATGGATCGTCGAGATGAGATCCGCGCCGTCGTCGATAGTTATGTGGGGGCTTGAGGCGAGGACGTAGCCGATGCACCTGTAATATTCTTCAACGCTCTGCCCCCTAAAGGCGTAGATTCTCACCCCTGATTGGGCAAGAGCCGCAGCTACATCATCTTGTGTGCTTAACGGGTTTGATGCGCAAAGGCTTACCTCCGCCCCGCCCTCAATTAAGGCCTCCGCCAGGATCGCGGTTTCGGCGGTGATGTGGAGGCATGCGCCGATCCTCAGTCCTCGTAGGGGCTTCTCCTCCCTAAATCTGTCCAGGATCTTGGAGAGAACGGGCATTAGGTTGCGGGCCCACTCTATTCTCCTCCTCCCCCTATCCGCCAGCGAGATATCCTTCACCCAATATTCCTTCATGCCATCTGAGAGCTGGCTTTGAGAGGACTTAAGTGTAGAGCTACGACAACCTAAATAGGTCAATTGCGAAGTCTTTTCTTGGACCTTGAGCTGGGAAGAATTAATCAGGACAAAGGATGGATACCTAAAAATCCTAGAAGACGTCATGTCGAAGGTGCCTCAAACCATAGGAAAAGTTGGAGATCGCCTGGTGGTCCTGAATCCTGAGATCTTACACGAGTCCAGGCGGACTATAATCATGAACTTCAAGGATATGGCCGAGAAATTGAATAGAGATCCTCAACATCTCGCGAGGTTTATCTTCAAGGAGTCGGGTAAGCCGGGTTCACTTGAAGGCGAGAGGCTCATAATTCAAGGAAGGCTCATGAATGAGGAATTCAGGAGACTTATAGAGCTCTATGTAAAGGAGTTCGTAAAATGCCCTATCTGCGGCGGACTAGATACGAGAATAGTATCTGAAAAGAGGTTGAGATTCTTGGTCTGCGAGATCTGCGGCGCGAAGAGTTCCGTAAGAAAGATCTGATATGTCTCGGTCCACCCTAAGGTGGGGAAAGACTTGAAGGCGGTCGAAGGAGCTAAGAAACCACCGCTAGCCCTAGAGGTACTAAACCTACTAAATCTCGCGAGACTAGCCATGGGTAGAGCTGATGCCCAACCCCTGTTCTGGGCATTTGAGTACCGCGGGAAACGGATTCTCGGCAACCTCCTATCCATACCCTATTGGCGTGGAAGCCTCCCGATATTCGCCTACACGGGGATTGGTGAGGAGGAGCTAAAGGGCTATGTCGCCTACACCAGTATAGGAACGGAAAAAGCCTTCTTCACGAACAACTCCGGCGACACTAGATATCTATATGGACCGGTGGCCGAGTTAGATGAGCCTCCGAGGATCATAACCGGAGCTTTGTCATCTAGGAAAGGACTCAGGGAGAAGCCCATCGCGATAAGGGCAAAAAACCTCGCCTCGCTCATGAGGGTCTTGATGATAATGAGTGATAATATGATCTCGCCGCCGATATGGCATTATGAAGCCGGGCCGAAGAGGCATATCCTAGGTTTGATCGCCCCCTTCTACGATTACTATGAGGCAAACGCCCTTCCAGTTTTCTTCTACATCAAGAGCGAGGAGCCCCCCTCCCCGTTCATAAAATATCAGGCATCCGATGGCGGAGAGGAGCTACTCTACGCTGATAGCGTTTCAGATATGAAATACTTCTATGGCCGTGTTGTAACCATAAAGAATATACCGTTTATGCGGCTGAGTCGTCGATCTCGAAGATAGTGTTATTTCCAAAGTTCTTTCTTCAAGAGATCTCTGACAGCTGTGCGCATCACTGCGCTTCTACTTGGATAGGCACCCCTCTTAACGAGTTCATCCATTCCCTCGATCAGGGCTTCTGGCATCTTAACGGATATGAGCTTCATGCCAACACCTCCAACCAGCTAAGATGAGGATGCCTTTTTCATAAAACTTTTCTCCAATGGGTCGATTTCGATGTTCATCATTTGGGTAAATCCTCGTGGAAAATCGTCGAGAGAACCCATGATGTGAGTTAGAGGCTGAGGCTTGTTCCATTTTTTGAGTAAGCGGTGCTCATAAAAATGGGCGACTTCAGCCATAGGTCAGAATTATGCCCAGATACTGGAGTCTATCGCCTAATGGGTCGAGCAGTCTCCTGTAAACCTCGCCGAGCTCGGTCCAGGGGTACCTGTGGGTTATCAGCTTCTTCACATCCACCTTGCCAGCGAGGATCAGGTCGAAGAATAACTCTATGTTCCTCTTCACGGTCCAGGGGTTATACGGGGTTTCGTAGCTCGGATGGCTGGTGAAGTGGGTGCCTATGATTATCCTGGATGGCCAATTCACCTCGTCGTGAAAGTCCACGGTACTCGGGCCACGCGGAGAGCTCAGGACTATAAACCTCCCCTGCCTCTTTGTCAGCCTCAAGCCCCAGGGAATCACCTCGGGGTTACCGGTGACCTCGAAGACCACGTCTGCCCCCCGGCCCTTGGTCGCCCGCTCTATCTCCTTTCTCACATCCTGCCTCCTAGGATTCAGGACAAGCGTGGCCCCCAGCTCCTCGGCGAGCTTCAGCCTTTTCTCCGACATATCTACCCCTATTACCGGGAATCCGCCGCAGAGGCCGCTAAACTGGCATGCGAGCTGCCCCAGTATTCCGAGCCCTAATACGACGACGGATTCGCCGAGCTTCACGTCGGCTAGGCGGACGCCATTCATGACCGTTGCCGCGAGGGTCGCAAACGTGGCTTCCTCATCAGAAACTCCATCCGGAACGGGATATACCTCCTCTTGTCTCATGAGAACATACTCTGCGTGGGGTCCCAGGCTCGCGACCCTATCGCCGACCTCAAGTCCCTCAACGCCCTCACCGACCTCGATTATCTCGCCGCAGTTTGAATAGCCGGGAGAGTAAGGATACCGAAAAACCTCATCCCAATGAGAACCCCTCGGGAAATCTCCGCTGAATTTCGTTAGCTCCGTGCCGATGCTTATCAGGGTCGCCTTGGTCTTGATGAGGACCTCTCCCCTACCCGGGCTAGGAAACTCTTCCTCCACGATCACGAGTTCTCTCGGAGCCTTCACGACAGCCTTTCTTCCGCG
>QMUP01000234.1 GCA_003660635.1 Candidatus Wolframiiraptor sp. | reverse complement strand
GGGGAGGTCGAGGAGGCGTAAGCATAAACCGCTTGATCAGGAAATTCTTGAGGCATTTAGGAGATTTGGTGAGGAGCTTTAAAGAAGGGCGTTAATTATTAGGTAAAGGAAGTCACCGAATCCTACGTATACCAAAAAGCCGGCAGTGATGAAAATGAGGAGAGGGATTCCCGGCGTCATCCAGCAATCATCCCTCACTGCCTCCTTGAGTTCTAACCCGAACATCTCAAAATTGAACGCCCTCTTTCCATCTTTTTCCTCTTCTAATAGGAACCAAAACTTCTTTTTCCGTGCATTCTTCACACGCGTGCCCAAGAACATGGCAGCTATTTTTCTGAGAGTTCCCTCATGCTCGAAATCCTTGAAGATCTTTTCACCTCTGATGATGGCCGAGAGATTCCAAATAAACATCCCGATTAACAATACCAGCGATAGCAGGAGCCCGTTGGATAGAGAAGCTAAGCCCGTAAATGGATGCAGGGATCGTGGAGAGTAATAGAGGGGTAAACTGATTGAGATGACCGTTATTGCCTTCGCATCGGCTCCACCATACAATCCGAAGTAATAAAATGCAAATGCTAATCCAGAGGCCAATATTATCGAGAACGCTGAAAAGATCACTAGGTTGAGGTTCCACCGCATTAATAGGTCAGCGGTTGTCAGGAGCCCGCCTAATGCGCCGCAGATGATCCATACATTGTCTTCGACTTCTCTGGCGATCCAGTCTCTATAGGATGCATAGATCATTCCAGCTGATATGATCGCTATCCGAATGACATCTAATTGAATCAAGTGTTTTCACTCCTCTATAATTCTGTCGAATTTCTTCATGACTTCCGGGATCTCATCAAGTAAATCCGTCGCTATTATGTGGAGTCCTCTTTTCGAGGCGGCTAGTTCTCCGGCTTTTCCGTTAATCCAAGCAGCTGACGCGGCGGCTCTAAATGGCTCTATACCCCACGCTAGAAATGCCGCCACTATCCCAGAGAGTATGTCTCCGGTCCCCCCCGTGGTCATGGCTGGTGACCCCGTCCTATTCACAGCGGTCTCTACTCCATCTGATATGACATCTACCCTGCCCTTGAGCAAGATGGTCACCTCATTTTTCTTGGCACTTTCCTTCACCAGTTGAATTCTTTCCTCTAGTGTTCCCGGAACTTCTACCCCGAACACGCGCTTGAACTCCCCGGCATGAGGCGTCAAGACGGCTTTTCTGCCAGAGATGTATCTCAGGACGTCGCGATATAATGCTGTAGCGTCTAGAACTATTCCCTTACCGAGTGTGGCGGCCTCCTCCACGACTAACTCTATACCCGGCTCGCTTCCAGAATCTAATCCGGGACCGATTACGAGGGCATCGACTTTAGATATCATTTTCAGGATTCTCCTCACAGCCCCTCTTGTCAACTTCATGTCTGTGAGCGGTATCGCGATTACAGCGGGGGAGAGGGCCCTGATTGATGGAACTATTTTTTCGGGGGCTGCTATATAGGCGAGATCGACCCCGCATCTTAACGCGGCCATAGCGGCTAGAAAAGGCGCTCCATGATACATCCAGCTTCCACCGATTACCATAACTGCGCCATTCTCTCCTTTATGGGAGCTCGCCTTCCTAGGTTTGATGGATCTCCTTACGAAGTCTTCATTTATTTCCGAGTACATCTGCCCGGGTAAATACTGCGCTCTGAAAAGATATAAAATATGAGGATAGAGGTGTTTAGGCTTACTTCTTCTTGGATCCCTTCTTCGGAGCTATCGTTATCTCGATGGTGCTCACGCTTCTCGGCCGCCCGTCCTGTCCAACCCTGCCTTCCTCCGTTCCGATGTTTATGCTCTCTATATCGGCTTCCTTGATGAATCTCCTCGTGACGACTTGGGCCACGTCAACTGCCTTGCTTATCGCCCTGCCGCGCGCCTTCAGGACAACTTTCTTTCCCTCGGTCAAAGGCATCGTCGTCGCCAATACGTAGTTCATGGTCGGCTTTCTACCAACGAGGATTACCGCTTCAGAGGATTCGCTCATCTAGTCCACCTCGCACAAGGCTTAGCCCGTGCCTAAACTATTAAATGTTTCCCTTAAATGGGTTAGCTTAAAAGGTTGTAGGGTTTTCCCTCCTCCAAGATTTTCTTGGGGATTCTCGCCTTCCAAGTCGCCAAAAATCGTATGTCCTTATTTCTATCCCTCATATCATCCGGAAGCATTCTCGGGATTTCCTCTTCAATCGGATACCATCTGCCGCATTTCTCGCAAAATAGCAGCCCATTCACGATCTCCTTTCTCCAGCATTCCTCGCAGTTGGGTTCGTTGGCCAATTCATCGATCTTAGAGGAACTATATCCACAGTAGATCTCGCATCTTTTCGGCTTTGAGGCCAATTCGACCTCCTTAACTTCAAATGCGTAGAGGGTGAGGGGGAATTTCCTACACATCGGACATGCCAGCAAATCCATGAGCCTGTATTTCATCCCCGCTTCTCCCTCCCCCTCTCAGAATGTGGAATATGATCCCTCTAAGAAATTAAGGTTTATCAGAGGAGTGGTTCTTAACAGAATTGAACGAGTTTGGGCAATGACGTGAAGATCACCCCAATGAACTATCTTCCACTAATGCTCT
>QMUP01000023.1 GCA_003660635.1 Candidatus Wolframiiraptor sp. | reverse complement strand
GACACAGTAGACCTAGTCGTGGTAGGAGCCTTCCATGGAAAAGGAAGAAGAGCCGGAACCTACGGCGCACTATTACTAGCCGCATACGACCCAGAAAACGACGTCTTCAAAACAGTATGCAAATGCGGATCAGGCTTCACAGACGAAGACCTGGCTAATCTACCAAAAATGCTAGAACCCCACCGCATAGAGCATAAACATCCACGGGTAATCTCGAATCTAGAAGCAGACGTATGGTTCGAACCAAAAATAGTCATAGAAGTAATAGCTGCAGAGATAACCCTAAGCCCAATACACACATGCGCAATGGACAAAATACGCAAAGGAAGCGGACTAGCAATACGCTTCCCAAGATTCACAGGAAACTACAGATTCGACAAAGCAGCAGAAGACGCAACAACAGAAAAGGAAATAGTAGAAATGTATCATAGCCAACTAAAGAAAATCAGCGAAGTATAACCCAAATAATGAAGCGCTAGTTATTTCATTTATTTCAACTTATAGAAAAATTTCATAAACTTTTAAGTTAACCTACAAATATACTGGTTCTCATAACCCTTAGCGTAAGGGGTAGGGGAGAAATTGAAAAATAAATTTGTGGCAGTGCTAGTGGTTTTAATGCTTATGCTAAACGTGTTGATGGTAATGGCCCAATCACAAATATTCTGCTTCTAGGTAAAAGCTTATATCAACTCCTTCAAGAATAAACTATTGATTCAAATTTGAGGATTATCAGTTCCATGAACCGTAAAGAAATATTGATAATTTCATTATGGGCCTGCGCGATAACATTGACCTTAATTTTAACTTACTATTCGATTTACTTGACTGCTAAATGGCGTGTGTACAAGATTGCTTGGCATCCTACTGAGGGTCCGTCACTGAATATTTATGGGATGTCCGCGATTTTCGCCTCAAGCATGCTTGCAGGAATCTTTATTGGAGACTCTAAAACTCTAGTTTATGGATTGATATCCACATTAGTCCTTTCCTTTGTCCTTTCGGTTCTTTACGGGTTCACATTTATCTGGTTCATTCTTGGGTATTCTGCAAATTTTAGTGTAATTCCTTACGGGTGGGAATGGGTTCTTTACATGGCGTTTCTTAACTGCTTTAGAATGTTCATTCCCGCCACTTTACTATTATCTATAATTGGTGCAGGAATAGGTTCTCTCTTACGGGCTCGGGTTTTCAATCTATAAATTTCTTGAAGGATGCCCAAGAGTCAACTCTTAAATATCTTAGACGTCAATTTATTATAAGGTAAAAATGGCCTCGCTTAAACGTATGTTAAAAAATCTTATAGATTACTTCTACGAAATCTTCATCGTAGTGAAGGGTATTACGTCAAGTTTTTGGTTTTGGCTTCCAGCTTTTCTTGCTGCTGGAATTTATATCTCTCTATGGTTAATGGTAACTGTTAATCCGCTTGTGATTTTAATATTGCCGGGCTTTTTGATATTTTATGGTTTATATTTGGAAGAGAAACGCATTAAAAGAAGATATCGCCTAGAAATCGATAACAAAGCATCCTAAGTCTCTTTCAACTACGTCACGAAAGGTTAATTAGTCCTTTAGAGGTTTATTTCTTGAAAATGGTGTCTACAAAATCTTACCTTGGAATATCATTACTGATAGCCGGAATATTAATTGCCTCTCTATACAATTATCCAGTAGAGAAATATGTAAAAACCGACACCTATTCTAAACGTGATTTCACGGTATCTGGATATTTTAATTCAGGCGATAGGCTTGTTCTTGACATAACCCCGGATAAAATGTGGTCTACCTTTCTCTTTGATTGGATAAGAACCGATTTTATTCCTAAACGTGAAGATTGCCGAATTCAAGTTAAGATAAATAATACCTATGGTGAAAGCACGGTGATAGATATAATTTTCTTATTGCTTGCCTCTCCGACTGGGGAGGAAGCATCCTTAATGCCCTATGCTGTATATCCTGTTAACTCGACAGGAGGCTTAACTAATATAGGCAAGGCGGAAACAGAAGGGCTTGTTGAAGCAACAGTTGAAACTGAAGGAGAATACACAGCCTCTATAGTTTTAATGGGAAATCTCACTGTCAGCTTTCTTAAAGCTGTTGGAAATGCCGTCCCTCCCAAATCTATACGTCTTTTACGTTATGTGAAAATATATGATTACAAATATCGTCAAATCGCCCCTGTTGGAGGGTTTTTAATTGTGGCTGGACTAACTATTATTGCTGTAGACTATAGATGGGCAAAAAAAGTTGCCCGAAGAAGACATGTGCTCCCTAAAAGGTTACCTAACCGTCAGCGTTTATTTCTTAGAGTAGATGTGACAAGCAACGAAATGTCCTTTTTCAATTTCAATTAATTCCGGCTCCTCCTTCCGACATATCTCCCCTATCACTGATGGACATCTTGTGTGAAATCTGCATCCTGAAGGTGGATTAACAGGGCTTGGTATCTCTCCCTTAATAACAACTTCCGATCTTCTTGCTGTCGGATCTGGGATTGGAACAGCCGCTATTAATGCCTTTGTGTAAGGATGTAGGGGGTTATCAATCACTTGCTCAGTCGTGCCCATTTCCATGATTTTACCTAAATACATTATTGCTATACGATTGCAGAGATGCTTAGCTAATGCAAGATCATGGGTGATATATAGAAATGAGGACCTATACTCTTTGGTAAGAGATAACATTAACTTCAATATCTCTGCCCTTATCGATACGTCAAGCATTGAAACAGGTTCGTCTGCTACAACGAATTTTGGATTGATAACGAAAGCTCTGGCAATAGCTACTCTTTGTCTTTGTCCTCCACTGAGTTCGTGAGGATATCTGAACATAAACTCTTCGGGTGGAGTTAATCCCACTTTGGTAAGTATTTCCTTGACTTTTGCAATAATTTCATCTTCGCTATTAGCTATTCTAAGAATTCTGAGAGGCTCAGCGACAATATCCTCTACTGTCATTCTAGGATTCAAAGATTCATATGGATCTTGAAATATAATTTGCATACGTCTTCGAAAACTTTTCATTTCATCTGGAGTTAATTTCGTTATATCTCTTCCTTCAAAAATTATCCTTCCATCTGTTGGTTCTATTAATCTAAGAATGCAACGGCCAGTGGTTGTTTTTCCACTTCCGCTCTCACCAGCGAGCCCAAAAATCTCTTCGTTTTTTATGTCGAAGCTTATCCCGTCGACTGCCCTTACGTAAAGCAACTTTTTACTAACCAAACTTCGGAAAAAACCTAGTTTTAGCGGAAACCATTTCTTTAGATTTTCAACTTTGAGTAATGTTTCACTCATTATTTAACCTCCAACTAAGTGGCATGCAACAAAGTGGCCCTTTGAAACTTCTTTAAATTCCGGCTCCTTCTTTTTGCAAATGTCCATTGCATATTTGCATCTTTCATGAAATCTACAGCCTGAAGGAGGATTAAGAAGGTTAGGTGGAGCACCAGGTATCGACACAAACTTATATTTTTTCGATGAAATACTTGGAAAGGACTCGATTAATGCTTGAGCATAGGGATGAAGCGGCTTCTTAAACATTTCTACTATGTCTGCGAACTCTACTATTTTTCCTGCATACATTATAGCTATAGTATCACATGTTTCGGTAATGAGCGATAAATCATGAGAAATTACAATCAATGAGATTGAAAGTTTCTCCTTAAGTTCCCTTAGAAGCTTTAAGATTTGGGCCTGAACAACTACGTCAAGCGCGGTTCCTGGCTCATCTGCAATTAAGAGCTTAGGATTACACGCCAAGGCCATGGCGATGCATGCTCGTTGTTTCATTCCCCCACTAAACTCGTGAGGATAATTATCTACTCTTGACGGATCCAGCCCAACCAACTCGAATAGTTTCTTTGCCCTTTCTTCTGCTTCTCTTTTTGTGACATTAGGTTCATGAATTTTTATTGCTTCTACTATTTGTTCCTTAATTTTGTAAACTGGATTTAAAGCATTCATTGCTCCTTGAAAAATGAGCGCTATTCCTTTCCATCTAATATGTTCTCTTAATTCTTTTTCGCTCATCTTCACTATGTCCTTTCCTTCAAAAAGTATTTGCCCCCTTACTATCTTCCCCTCCGGCGGCAATATTCTAAGAAGTGAAAGAGCTATCGTCGTTTTTCCGCATCCTGATTCTCCCGCAAGTCCCATTGCTTGTGCTTTTTCAACCGCAAATGATACATCTTCTACAGCCCTCACTGGCCCTCTACGTGTCATATAATATGTGGTAAGATTTCTAACATCCAACAGTGGCATATGTGCACCTATCTAGCTTCAGATTGTATGATATTTAAGTTTTGGCGCCTCTAACTCCAATTACGGAAGATTAATAATTTATTATACGTAAGCTAACAATTATGAAAAGGGTGTTTAAATCCCGAATCGAAATAAAAGCTCTCGGAGATTTAATAAATAAATTCTTTGAAAGTAGGGCTTTTACTGTGAAAAGTGAAGTTAAGGAAGGTAGTGTCCACTATGCTGCAGTGCCTAGGCAAGGAGTGCACAATATTATTGAACCAATATATGTAACTCTTAAACGGATATCGGCAGATGAATTAGAGGTTACATTTGAAGCAGGCAAGAAATCTCATTCACTAACTCTGCTGGGCTGGTTAACTCATTATTTTGGCGGCGGAATATTTGCTCGACTTGGTATACGTTCTGAAGAGGAGATTGAATCTTTAGAAAGGGAGTTTTGGCTTCTAATTTCCAGTTTTATATATTCTCAAAAGTGTTAAGAAAAGAGTGGGAGGTTAATATCTTTGTCTTAATCGCGGGTTAAGTATTTCGTCTAAGGCGTAACCTATAAGTATGAATGCCATGGCGAGAGTCATGATGGCTATCCCTGGAGGAATTACCCAGAACCAATATTCGGTTATTGGTTTGATGATAACTCCTGAATTTGTAAATTCATAAAGCATTCTTCCCCATGATACTATTGTTGGATCAAATAAACCTAGCCAGCTTATTGAAGCTTCAGTAATTATTGCTCCTGGGACGCTTGTAGCTAGGGTTATATAGACAAGCGCGAAAACATTTGGAACTATATGGCGAAAGATTATGTGCGAAGTGCTCGCGCCAACTGCCTTTGCTGCTTCAATGAATGATCTTTCCCTTAGGCTTAGAACCATGGATCTAACTTGTCTTGCGAAGCTCATCCATCCCATAAACGAAAGTAGGATTATAAGATTCCAGATTGAAGCTGAAGTTGTTACTATTAGGACGATTAGTAGAGGTAGCGTTGGCAAAACGAGAAGAAAGTCCGCGAAGCGCATAATGAGTTCATCTACGACTCCTCCAATATAGCCTGCGACTAATCCTAAGAAAAGTCCTAAGAATGTTGAAATAGTAGCTGAGAGTAATCCAACAATTAGGGAAATTCTTGTACCATATATCAGTGTTGTAAAGATATCCCTTGGGCGCCCTTGGTTTCCGTCTGTTCCTAACAATCCGAAGATCTCTCCATAAATAAGTAAGTCAATGTTATCTAACCGAACGGTAGCCTTTCCTTTTGAAGTTACCGTTATCTGAAATAGATAATCGCCTTTTCCTGGAAATGCGTTGTTAAGTGTTCTTGGAGAGTCTTCGCTTACGTACTTTGCAGTCCAATTATAGTCTGCTAATGTTATGCTTGGAATGATATGTGTATAGGTCTTCTCTTTACTTGTTGAGTTGGCTAGGCTTATTTCTACACTCGTAATGCTTTTGTTACTAGTAAAGATCGAAATATGAACTAGAAGTTTTTGAGGTCTCTTAGGATAGGGATAACTAAATTGGTGCCATATTTTTGCACTGCCTGAACTAGTAAAGTTTATTTCAATGCATCCGTCATGTCTATCTCCTTTATTCGGACTCGCTACTATGTTGCAATTTGAACCTGTCCAATTCCACTCCTCCTCTATCATTGTGACGTTTGGCATCTCATGGTTTTTTATGGGAAAAACGTTTTCTGGTAGGTTTCGTCCTCCTGGTAGATATTTATACCAAATTGGCTTGGCTAGTCTTGCTGCTATTTGTGGATTAGTTCCTGCCGGATAGTAACCTTTAAGTTTTGGTGCATAGGGTTCCAGTGGCGTGAGTAGAGGAGCTGAAAGAGCAATAATTACGTAAAATATGAGTATTATTAGTCCGAGTATTCCTCGCTTACTTCTTTTATATTCGTTCCAGAATCCTCTGAATCTTTTTAATGTAAATTTAAGTCTTTCCTTTCTGAGAGCCATTTATTTCACCCATATTTTATTCTTGGATCAATTACTCCATAAAGTAAGTCTGCTACAAAATTTGCTATTATAACTGCTAGTGTGGATACATAAAATACGGCTGAAAGTACTGGTATGTCCCTTTGTTGAATTGCATTCCAAGTGAGTAGTCCCATTCCTTCATAGCTGAAGAGTGTTTCGGTGATTATTGCTCCTCCTATCATAAATGCAAACGATAGAGCTACACTGGTGATTATGGGGAGTGATGCATTTTTTAGTACGTGCTTCAGGAGCACAGTTCTTTCCTTTGCACCCTTTGCCCTAGCGGTAATCACGTAATCTTCGGTTATATTTTCTAGGATACATGCTCTTGTTAAAAGTATCCATCCTCCAACTGAGAATAGAACTAAAGTGAGTGTTGGAAGCGCTAAGTGGTAGAGTCTTCCTGCGATATAGGTAAATATATCTTTTGGCCAATTTCCTACCCATGAGTCCGGGTATATGTGTCCTGCTGGGAACCAGTGGAGGGTGTAAGCGAAGAAGTACTTTATAAGCCAGCCCAACCAAAATATCGGAACCGAATAAGTAATTAGTGAACCTACAACAAGTACTGTGTCGGTGGCTTTCCCGCGTTTATAAGCCGCGACAACTCCGAGCAAGATTCCCAAAATTATCGTTATAACAGTTGATAATCCCATAAGCTCCAAAGTTCTTGTCAAACGTTCTGTCATAATTTTTGAAACCGACCCTGAGTAGTATGATCTCCCAAAGTTCCAAGTTAGTAGGTGCTGGATGTATAATAGATATCGTTCATGTAATGGCTTGTCAAGTCCGTAGTGGGCGCGTATCTCCTGTAGTCTTGCTTCATCTATTCTTCCTGCTAGTTTTCCTATGTACTGTAGGACCGGGTCGCCTGGCATTAAGTTGAAAATTATAAAGTTTACTGTAAGTGCTAGCCAGAGCAAAATAATCATATAAATAATCCTTTGCGCAATGTATTTTCTTAGTCCCAATTGAACTCCCCGAAAACAACATGG
Source organism: Candidatus Wolframiiraptor sp. (assembly GCA_003660635.1). Taxonomy (GTDB): domain Archaea; phylum Thermoproteota; class Nitrososphaeria_A; order Caldarchaeales; family Wolframiiraptoraceae; genus Wolframiiraptor. Next base: position 1,828 of record QMUP01000023.1, on the reverse strand, counting down.
AACATACATTATTTAAGGTTTAGCATATTCTGATGGACTTTGGAACATAGAAAAATGTTTCAGAAAGCTTTAAATTGTGAACCTACACAATTAATAATGTAAATTGGGAGAGGGAGAAATACATGAAACTTAAGAGCTTTCTAGTAGCTTTGTGTGCTCTCTTGCTGATAGTAGGCATGGCCAACATTTTCACGGTAAATCAAGTGAAGGCGCATCCAGGAAAGGGTCCTAGAACTCCGGAGTTGTTGATGAGGTTCTACGAAACTCCCGAGGACTGTTATGCGGCATTAAAGGCTGGAGACATAGACATGATGCTCTGGCCCCTAACGGCGGATCAATATTATGATGCTATAACAGATCCAAATATAGTGCTTGGGCCGGTATCTGAAAACGGAATGTTTGAGTTTGACATTAATAATAACGAGACAATTCCAAGCTATCCAGGTGTTATATCGCCTACGAGCCAGCCTGACTTCAGAAGAGCCCTAGCCCTATTAACCGACAAATGGTACATAGTAAACGACATATGTGGCGGATTCGCCACAAGAATGGATATGCCAGTCGTTGTCAACGCTCCTTCCTGGCTCAATACAAGCTGTGTATATCCAAACTATGACTGGGAATACAATCCGGAAGCAGCTGCAGCCCTACTTGACGCCGCCGGCTTCGTACAGGGAACGACCGAAAACCCAGACTATGACCCTGACTTCCCAGGGTCTGCCCAATACATTAGAGTTTATCCGGAGACTGTTATTGTGCATGACAACCCGCAGGTTGGAACTGATGTTACTGGTCCACCATACACTTGGACATTAATGCTGCCTGCAACAGAGATTGTCCGTGTGATGGGTCTTATAGAGGGTGAACACTGGTACACAAACCTGGCCTACACGTTTGATTCGGATACAAACTCAATAACTGTTGATGGAGTTACCCTAGAAGACGAAAGTTTCCTCTGGATAGAATATAAGACTCCGCATCCAAAAGCAGGCGAAGACCTAGACCCAATAATATTCTATGCCAGAAGCGACCACCTGCAAAGACTTCAAGCGGGTGAGCACCTAGCAACTAACATGAGAAAGATGGGAATACCAGTAGACTTTAGGGCATTGCCAGCAAGTGGATGCTATCCGCCAGTAATGGGAGACCGTGACTACCACATTTATACTGGCGGATGGAGACTTGGAAGATTTCCAACATCCCTGTTCTTCCTGTACCACTCAATGTGGTGGATGCCATGGGGCTACAACTATGTCAACCCGCCATGCCCAAGGCCTCGGCCAGGCCCTTCAGCTGTAGATCCTAACCTTGATGTTGCGCTTAGAGACATATGGTATGCTGAATCAATGGAAGAAGCAATAGTCGCCGCCCAAAAGGCTCAAGGAATCTATGAAAAGTATGTTCCGAACATTCCGCTTTGGTGTTCTAAGAGCTACTTCGCTTGGAGAAGCTGGGTATTAGGCGTATGCAACATGATGGGATATGGCCCAGAAAACACTTACACATTCCTGAACGCTTACAAAGCGGCGGATGCTCCGGAGCCTAATAGGCTGAGAGTTGGATGGAACCAGCCTCCAGAAGCAGCCAATATATTGTTCTCATCATGGGTTTACGACTACGGAATCCTTGACAGAATCTATGAAGGTGGACAGGCAATGAACCCATACGACCTAGGCAGAGACCAAGCATGGATAGTGCAGGACTGGGCCGTTAGCACATGGGTTGATCCAGACGATGGACTGGAAAAGACTAAGGTTACCTACTGGATTAGGAAGGATGTATACTGGGTAGCGCCAGTAACAGGTGAACTTGCGTATCAATTCACCGT
>QMUP01000233.1 GCA_003660635.1 Candidatus Wolframiiraptor sp. | reverse complement strand
CTTACTTGCTTTCCTTTAGCTAAAATATTGGTTTGCTTCTCCGGTTCAAAAATCTTTCCCCAGCGCTTCTTAAGCCAAGTGGGGATATTTGCCTCTGAATTTAGCCTAAAATTGTCTTTCCTTTCCGGCATTCCCTTTTCAGGAGATATCGGAGACTTATTACTTCTTTCATTTACTTTGATCTCCCTACCTTTTCCGCTATCATATCCTCGGAGCTTATCTTCCTCTATCACCACCCCAAATCCCTTTCCTTTTTTCAGGTCTAAATGACCAACTCTGGTTAATCTCTCTTCCAGGTCAATAGCTACCTTCTCCACCTTAGCCTCAAACCTTTCTTCCTTGGGGAGAATCTTGATCCTCTTCTTAGATACCTTATCTATTTTTTGCGATAAATCCTTATCCTTTGGATCTGAATCAAGCAATGTCAGTAATAGACTCGATGTAGGCAAACTTTCCTTAGAAAAACTTTTTTCCTTTTCCTCCGGGCACTTCGCAAAATGTACGAAAGGATCTATTGAGCCCTTAGTGTCTTTATCGCTTTTCTTTCTCCATAACAAATCAGGAAACGAAATTGCTTCTTCCTCCCTATCACTTTTTAGGCTAACCATGCCAACCAGAATAGAGAGAAAGTCCGTCTGTTTGCCTAAATTTAAATCAGATATTCTCCCGGACTTACTTTCTCCCTCAGTTATTAGAAGAAAGTTGACCCCTTCAGGGAAAAATAAGGTTAATGGTAGACCTTGCATCCGTTTTTTTTGCCAGGGCTTTTCCTTACTTTTGATTAAACCGGTTTATAGTCACTTCACTTAAGAACTTCTCTTCCTTCTTATTAAGGTCGTGGAGATAAAATTTCCACTGCTTCAGCTTCAACTTCTCTAACATTTTCTTTTTCTTTTGAGCTTCAATCAGATCCTGCCGCTTTTGCTCAAGCTTGTCGTCCATCTCTTTTAACATCTTTTTCTGCTGTTCAATGTCCTCGGATAAGATTTCAATAAAAGAAATACAGACCGTAAGCTCGGTAATGGATAAATCCTCGCACTCTTTTTCCTTTAGCTTATCTAAAATGAGCTTCCTTTTGTCTTTATACGCCTTCATTTTTTCTTTTTCTTCTTCTAATAGTCGTTTAAACTCGTTGAGCTCTCTTTGAAGCTTATCTTCGATAAATTTTCGATAACTTAAAAGCGATTCTAATCTAAATTTAAACATCAGTGGCTTTGTCCTTGGTCAAGAATAATTCCTCAAGTTGCTTGATACTCGCTTCCAGCCCTATCTTTTCCTCAATGTTTTGCTTTAAATATCCGTTCACCCTATCGATCATCTTAAGGGCGTAGTCTATCCGAGGATTACTTCCCGATACGTAGGCACCGATGTTTATCATATCCTCTGACTTCCGGTAAATAGCAAGTACTTCTTTAAGCCGATTCGCGTATTCTCGATGCTTTCTATCGGTGATATTGTTCATTATTCGACTAACGCTATTCAAGATATCGATTGCAGGATAATGATTATGCATAGCCAGTTCACGGGATAAAACTATATGTCCGTCTAATATAGATCGCGCGGCATCAGCTATGGGATCACTCATATCATCTCCTTCAACCAGAACAGTGTATAGACCGGTAATCGTCCCTTTGTGCGGAGAGGTTCCGGTTCTTTCCAGTAATTTTGGTAATAAAGCAAAAACTGAGGGCGTATATCCTTTAGTAGTGGGAGGCTCGCCTAAAGCAAGCCCTACTTCTCTTTGGGCCATTGCGAATCGGGTTAATGAGTCCATCATCAAGATTACATCCTTTCCTTGATCGCAAAAGTACTCTGCAATTGCCGTAGCTACAAACGCCCCTCTCATTCTCACTAAAGGTAAATTATCGTAAGTAGCAACCACGACGACAGAGCGCTTAAGTCCTTTTTCACCTAAGTCTTTTTCAATAAAATCATTAACTTCCCTTCCCCGTTCACCGATCAGCGCAATTACATTAACGTCAGCAGTAGTATTTCTGGCAATCATACCTAACAAAACGCTTTTCCCTACGCCACTTCCAGAAAATATGCCTATCCTTTGTCCACAACCAATTGTCAGGAGTCCATTAATTGCTCTTATTCCCACATCTAAAGGTTTAGTTATCCTTTTTTTAAGTAAGGGATTAGTAGCATTTGTGTATATGGGATACTCCTTATCAACTTTAAAGTTACCTTTTCCATCAATCGGGTTACCCAACCCATCGATCACCCTTCCTAAAACCTCATCACCTATTCCTATGGAAGCCTTTGAGTCTTTAACAACTACTTGACTTCCTGGTCCAATTCCGTTTATGTCTTCCAGAGGCATAAGCAATACCCGATCTTCCCGAAAGCCTAAAACCTCAGCTAATACTCTGCCGCCTTTACCTTCGGGGTAGATGTAACAGGTGCTACCTATTTTTGTAGCTGGGCCTTTACCCTCGGTAACTAGGCCAATAACTTTAGTTACTCTTCCCTTTGCCCTTATAAGGTTTACGTTGGCTAAGACATCCCGATACTTAGTCAGATCTAAGTTTTCTTGGGTCTCCATTGCGTCATCTAACTTCTCTTTTTTCAATCTCCGATCTCAAGGTTTCTTCAACTACTTGAAGTTGTTTTTCTAT